>JAITOI010000161.1 GCA_031289995.1 Prevotellaceae bacterium
GATATGCGATTTGCGACGTGCGACCATGCGACGTGCGACAATGCGATATGCGATATGCGACGTGCGATATGCGACCATGCGACGTGCGACCATGCGACGTGCGACCATGCGACGTGCGACAATACCATTGCATTGTCGCATTGTCGCAAATCGCATTGTCGCAAATCGCGTTGTTGCATTGTCGCATTGTCGCAAATCGCATTGTCGCACATCACATTTTTACTGCTCCTGCTCTGCGTTGTAGAGGGCTATGTCGCCTTCCTCTCCGGTGCGGATGCGGATGGCGTTTTCCACCGGAACGACAAAAATTCTGCCGTCGCCGATACGTCCGGTGCGTGCCGATTTTTGAATGGCGGCAACGGTTTTTTCAACGTTCTTGTCGCGCACGATGATGCTGATGAGCACGCGCTCGATGCTGCTCGTGTCGTACACCACGCCACGGTAAATCCGCGCCTGTCGCGTTTTGCCCACGCCCCGCACATCGTAGTACGAGAACCACTCAATGTCCACCGCCAACAAGGCTTCTTTCACCTCGTCGAACTTAGTTTTGCGAATAATCGCTTCGATTTTTTTCATTGCTTGAGAATTTTTGATTTGAAAATTTGATGATTTGAAGATTTGAAAATTTGAAGATTTGAAAATTTGAAGATTGCTAGTTTTCAAATTTTCAAATTTTCAAATTCTTAAATTTTAGTTGTAGCTCGTTTCTCCGTGCTCGTAAATGTCCAGGCCTTCCTCTTCGATTCGCTTTGCCACGCGCAGCTTGAAGCAAACGTTGAGCACCTTGAACACCACGTAGCCTGCGGCAAACGCCCATGCGCCTACGGCCAGCGCACCCGTGCACTGCGCGGCAAGGAAACCGCCGCCAAACCCGTAGCACAGCCCGCTGTCGGTGGCCAAAAATCCGGTGAGCACGGTGCCCAGCAAGCCGCACACGCCGTGCACCGACGAGGCGCCAACGGGGTCGTCAATTTTGAGCACGCGGTCGATAAATTCCACCGAAAAAATCATCGCCGAACCGCAAACCGCGCCGATGATGATGGCGCCAATGGGCGACACCAAATCGCAGCCCGCGGTGATGCCCACAAGCCCTGCCAGCACGCCGTTGAGCGTGAGCGAAAGCAGCGGTTTTTTGTAGCGAAACCACGAGGTTACGAGCGAGGCAAAACCGCCTGCGCAGGCCGCCAAGTTGGTGGTGAGAAACACGTGCGAAATCGCCACGCGGTTGGTTTCGCCCGATGCCGCCAGCTGCGAGCCGGGGTTGAAGCCGAACCAGCCGAACCACAGGATGAACACGCCCAGCGCGGCCATCATGAGGTTGTGGCCGGGTATGGCGCGCGACTTGCCGTCCTTGCCGTACTTGCCGGTGCGGGCGCCGATAATCCACGCGCCAGCCAAGGCAACCCAGCCGCCCACCGAGTGCACAATGGTGGAGCCTGCGAAGTCGTGAAACGTGGTGCCAAACGTGGTCACCATAAAGCTGTCGTCGGCGCCGTTCATCAGCCATCCGCCGCCCCAGGTCCAGTGGCCCGACACGGGGTAGATGAACAGGCTAATGCACACCGTGTACACGAGGTACATCGAAAACTTGGTGCGCTCGGCCATGGCGCCCGACACGATGGTGGCGGCCGTGGCGCAGAACACCGTTTGGAAAATCAGGAAGCCCTCAATCGGCAAATCTGTTGGGTTCAGCCCGTCGAGGCAAAAGAAGTTGGGCGTGCCCAGCAAGGCTCCCTCGCCAAACATAATGCCGAAGCCGACGGCGAAGAACAGCAGCGAGCCGAGCGAAAAATCCATGAAGTTTTTCATCAGGATATTCGCCGTGTTCTTGGTGCGCGTAAAGCCCGCCTCGACCATCGCGAAGCCTGGCTGCATGAAGAACACCAGCATGGCTGCAAGCAGCATCCACACGGTGTCGAGCGACAGCGCAAGGTCGGCCAAATTGCCGATGGTGGCCGTTACCGAAGACTCGTCGGCAGCCTCAACGACCACCACCACTTCGGCCACTTCCGCAGCAGCAGCCGTGGCGCAGCTGTCAGCCGCCGCCTCGCTCTGCGCGTGAACTCCCCACACCCCGAACAGCAGGGCGCAGCATACAATAATTGCTATTTTTGACATGTACTTTTTCATTGCTCATTTTTTTTTTAGTTGTTTGATTTGTGAATTTTCGATATGCGATTTGCGACTGTGCGACTTGCGATTTTTCGCTTTTCGATGTGCGACCATCTCGTGTCGCACATCGCATCATCGCACATCGCATATCCACATCAGAAGCTCAGGCCTACCACAAGAAATACATCTTCGGCGTTGGGATTAAATATTAGCTGGGTGAACAGCGGCAGCGAAAAGCTGTCGGTGATTTTGATTTCCTTGCTCGCCTTGAGCGAGAGGTTCACCACCGCAAAATCGCTCGAGTACCACGACTGCTGGTTGGCCGAAGACTCGTAGATGGGCGACTTGAAGGGGCGAACGCCCAGCGCCGCTTCGAGCTCCACGCTCTTCACCGTGAACGGCAGCGAGAGCTCGACGTACGACGAGAAGGCGCGAACCGGCTTGAGGTCATCGTCCAGCTTGTAGTCGTAGCCCGCAAAGAAGGTGCTCCACGCCAGCTTGAGCGGAAACTTTTCGATGGGCAGCGTGTACGCCAGAGCCGCCTCAAACATGTGCTTCGAGGTGGTTACCGACTCGATGGCTGCACCATCAAGGTTGTCGTCGAAGCGCGAGAAGTAGTCGTACGCGTCCTCGCCGCTCCACCAGTAGTCGGTAACGGTGATGTCGAAGCCGGCAATGGAGTAGCCCAGCGCGAAGTCGAGCTCCTTGTAGCCAAGGAGGTCAACGCTGCCCCACGCGCCGAGGCTCACGCCCTTCCACTCCAGCCCCAGTGAAGGCTGGGCGCTCAAGCCTGCGCAGTATGCGCCACGCCATACGTAGGAGCTCACTACATCGGCCCCCGCCGAAAATTTTAGGCCATCATCAGCGGCCTCTGCCGATTGCGCCCATCCGCACACGGGGGCTGCCATCATTGCTGCAAGGATTGCAGCGTACACTTTGTTTGTCATCTTTTTCATCGCATTTTTTTTTGAGAGTTACTAAAAAATTGCCGCGGCGTTTGTTGAATTCGGGTGCAAAGTTACGGCTATAGGGCGCAATGCTGTACCGCATCGCTGCGCAACAAATTCAACTTTTTTTCGCGAGATGCGAAACTGAAAGCAAAATGCGGGGTTTTGGTTACAAATTGAAAGTAAGTTTGGGCAAATGGTTGCAAATTGGTTTTTTTGTTGGAGGCGTGATGGCCAAAAACGAAGCTCGCATAAGCTCCTAAACTTCCAAATTCTTCCGCTCCTCAACGCCTAAATTTTCCAGCTCCTCACCCTCTAAATTCCTCAGCTTCCACTCCTCCCTTTTCTTGAAAAAGTTGGCCACAAATTGCGTGCGCTGCTCGTCGATGGCAATCTTTTCAGGCTCCCTGACGCTGCGAAAAAATTCAGCTATTTGCTCCTTCACCGCCCACAATCCGGAGTCCTCCATGGCCTGCTTGAGCACGGGTATTTTGTCGAAGTCGACTTGCAGAAAAAACGTTTGCTTGTCCATGCCCAAGTAGCCGAGCTCGGCTCTGGTGAAGCCAAGGCAGTCGCAAAACTTTCTACCTTCGACGGTGTGCTCGCTGGCAACGGGAAGGAAGGTGCTCACCACCATGTCGTCGCCCTGAACGAAGAACGCGAAGTAGCCCATCAGCCCACCCTTGAAGATGCAGGCGAGCAGCGTTCCGGCGGGCGTATTGTGCACCACCTGCCGGCACTCTACAAGAAATTGGTAGAGCAGGATGTTGCGCTGCTTGGGGTCGATTTCGTTGAGGCGCTCTTTGAAGCGGTGCAGCGCGTGCGACTGCACGTAGAGGTTGAGCTCAAAGTCGCCGTTCAGCCCGTTGGGAAATAGCTCGCGCCGGGCAACGACAGCGTTGTGAGCTACGGTGACGACATCGTCGGTGTACTGCATGAGGTAGGCAATGCGTTTTCTGCCCTTGTACTCAAAGTGCTTGGACTGGCTTTCGAGCGCCGTGATGTAGAAGGTGAGCCGGAGGTGGGCTGCTGGCGGCGCGCTGTTTTGTCCTTGCAGCCCAGCCCAGTTAAGGTAGTAGCCGTAGAAGCGGAAGTTGGGCTGCGACAGGGTGCCGGTTTCCAGGTGAATCTGGTTGCATATCCACCCAAAATAGCCGTTGCTGGTAAAATCTTTTTCCGTGATTTTTGCCAGCAGCTGCTGCGCCAGCTCCTTTTGCAGCCCCTCGCCAAACTCGCCCTTGCGGAGCATAATTTCCACGTGCAGGCAAAGCGGAATGCCCTGCGTTGCCATATCGTAGCAGCTGAGGTTGTTCTCCGAATTGTCGTAGGGGCGATGCTTCATGTGGTATATCAGCAATTCGCGCAGCTGCCTGATGTAGTGTCGCGGCACGGTGCGCTCTCGTTCGGCCTTCACGGTGGGCGTTTCGAGGCTGAAGCGCAGCATCAATATTTTTTGCTTCTTCGTGAAAACGTCAAACTGCTTGGCCTCAAAACCGAGGTGCTGCATCAGCTTGCGGGCAATGGCGCTCCTTTGCTCAAACTGGGCTTTCGACATCTTGAAAGCAATCGGACAACGGGGTTTATAGCTACTCATTTTGATGATTTGCGATTTGCGATTTGCGAAAATCCTACACTTCGAGACTTCTATAATCCTCCTGATTTATCTCGCTCAGGAGGTTCTTCACGATGCCGATTTCCATGTAGGTGGTGGCGCCCCGAGCGTGGTAGTTGCCGGCCATCATCGTTACCATGTCGGCGTTGGTGAGGCAGCCTTGCTCGCGCAGAAATTTGAGCGCGAAGTGCGAAAATTCGGCGTTGGTTCGGAACGGCGTGGCGGCGTAGCAGTACACGCCGTAGCTGAGCGACAGCTCGCGGATGACGTGGTCGATGTAGCACATGGCGTACACCGGAACCTTGCTGCGAAAGGCGGCGAGAAATCGCGGCAGCCGTCCGGTGAAGGTGTCGGTAACGAAGGCGCGGATGGGCAGCTCGTCGCTGGCCTGCACCGCCGCTTTGGCGAGCACCACCGCCACCTTGTCCTTGATGCCCACGTTGGGCTGGCCGACGTACGACCGCAGGTCTTTTTCGACCACGATGGCAATTTTGCTCATCGTGCGCACAGCCTCCACGGGGTATTGCCCGCCTGCAGTTTCGCCGCTGAGCATGATGGCGTCGCTGCGCTGGTAGATGGCGTTGGCCACGTCGGTAACCTCTGCGCGCGTGGGTCGCGGGTGCTCAATCATGCTGTGGAGCATCTGCGTGGCAATGATGACGGGCTTTCCGCAGGTGTGGCATTTTTCAATCAGCAGCTGCTGTACGCCGGGAATTTCCTCCAGCTCCAGCTCCACGCCCAGGTCGCCGCGGGCAACCATGATGCCGTAGGCGTGCTCGAGGATTTCGTCGATGTTGTCCACGCCTTGCCGGTTCTCGATTTTGGCGATGATTTTGATGTGGCTGCGGCGCTCGTCGAGGATGCGCTGCACGGCGAGCACGTCGTCTTTGGTGCGCACAAAGGAGTGGGCAATGAAGTCGAGGTTGTGGTCAACCGCCCAGTGGATGTACTCCAGGTCGCGCGCGCTGAGCGAGGGTAGGTTGAAGTGTGCGCCGGGCACGTTGACGGTTTTGCGGCCGCGAATGACGCCGCCGTTCTGCACCTCGCACAGCAGCTCGTTCTGCTGTCGGCCCACCACCTTGAGCTGGATGTCGCCGTCGTCGATGAGCACCGATGCGCCGTCGGGCACGTCGTCGGCAAAGCCTGCGTAGTTCAGGTATAGCGCCTCGCTCGACGACAGGCCGTCGGGCTTGCCCAGCATCCGCACCGTGTCGCCAGCCGCCACCTCAAAACCCGTGTCGTTGCTCATCTTGGTGGTGCGCACTTCGGGCCCTTTGGTGTCCACAAGGATGCCGATTTTGGACGAGATTTTACGCACGTTTTCGACAATGCGCAGGGAGCTGTCGGGCGTTTGGTGAGCGGTGTTGATGCGCACCACGTTCATGCCAAGCTCGTACAGCTCTTGCAGGAACTCCATGTCGCAGCGCCGGTCGGAGATGGTGGCCACAACCTTGGTGCGCTTTTGCAATGCTAACTTCATAGCGGGTGATTTTTTTTAGGGCGCAAAAGTAGCAAAAAATAATGTACTTTTGCAGCCCTCCGATGCTTGCGCATGGGATGAGATTTGAAGATGTGAGAATTTGACGATTTGAAGTTTTGAGGATTGAATTTGAAGATGAAATATTTGAAGATGAAACACCACCTTTGGCTGCTCCCTCTGCTTGCGCTACCCGCCCTGTGCGCGGCGCAAACCCCACACCCCGATTGGGCTGTGGGGCTTTATGGCTTTGCCGACAACCGCGAGTTCAAGGCCGAGCAGCACCAAACCGACCGCACGCTCATCGGCACGTGGCTGGCGCCGGAGCTGGGCTTGAGCTTCGACAGCGTGCACCACCTGCGCGTGGGCGCAAGCCTGCTGCGCGAATTTGGCAACACCGCGCAGCGCGTCAACGCTTGCCAGTACACGGCCTACTACCTGATGGACGCGCGCCCGTTTACGCTCTACTTCGGCAGCTTCCCGTCGCGCCAGCTGCTGGCCGACTACCCCGACGCCATGCGCTACGACTCGATTGCGTACTACCGCCAAAACATGGAGGGCGTGTTTTGGCGCATCCACCTGCCGCGCACCCGCATCGACGTCTGGCTCGACTGGATGGGCATGCAAAGCCCCGCGCAGCGCGAAAATTTTAAGGTCGGCATCGCTGCGCTGCACCAGCAAAAGTGGTTTTTTGCAGCGGCGCAAACCTACATGAACCACTACGCGCTCACCAGCAACGGCGACACCTCCGAGCACATCTGCGACAACCTGATGGCGCACCTCGCGCTGGGCTTCGACCTGCCAAGCAAGGGTGCGCTCGACTCGCTCAAGCTGAGCATTGGCGCGGTGCTGGACGCAAGCCGCGAGCGGCACGTAACCGACATGATGGGGCGAACCGGATGGCTGTGCGAGCTGCAAATCGAGAAGCTGGGCATCGGCATCAAGAACACGCTATACCAAGGCCAGCCTCAGCTGCCGCTGTTTGCCAAGCACGGCAACGGCCTCTACTGGAGCGATCCGTTTTACCAAAATTCGTTCTACAACCGCACCGATTTTTACCTCCGCCTCATCGACACCGAGCGCGTGCAGGCTTGCTTTGCCTACAGCTTGCACTACGCCGCCAGCGTGCTCAGCCACCAGCAGCGGTTCACCCTTTGCCTGAGCCTCGACCCCACGCGGAAGCCCGCAAAGCCGCGCCGCAAAACGCTTGCAGGACTTCTGGCAGGCAAAAAAACAGCCCCATAAGCATGTCGTGGTCTGACGCCATATCCGACTTTTTAGCGTACCTGCGGTTGGAAAAATCGCTGGCCGAAAAAACGCTCGTGGCCTACAGCGCCGACGTGGACAAGCTGCGCAGCTTCATCGACGGCGAGTTCGGCATCGAGCCGCAGCAGGTGCAGCCCCGGCACGTGGAGCAGTTTCTGGCGCACGTGTACGGGCTGGGCCTCAACAGCCGCTCGCAAGCCCGCATCCTGAGCGGGGTGAAGGCCTTCTTTCGCTACCTGCTGCTGGAGGACGTGGTGCTGGCCAACCCCACGCAGCTGGTGGAGGCGCCCAAGCTGGGGCGCAAGCTGCCGGAGGTGCTCATGCTCGACGAAATTGAGCGCCTCACGCTGGCCATCGACCTGAGCAAGCCCGAAGGACACCGCAACAAAGCGATGCTCGAAGTGCTCTACAGCTGCGGGCTGCGCGTGTCGGAGCTGGTGGGGCTGCGCTTCTCCGACCTCAACCTCGACAAGGGTTTCATCCGCGTCATCGGCAAGGGCAACAAGGAGCGGCTCGTGCCCATTGGCGGCCAGGCGGTCAAGGAGCTGCAGCTCTACCTCACCCTGCGCCGCGCTGCGAGCCACGTGCAGCACAACGCGGACGACATCGTGTTCCTCAACCGGCGCGGCGCGAAGCTCACCACCGTCATGGTTTTTCTCATCATCAAGGAGCTGGCCGAAAAGGCAGGCATCACCAAAACCATCAGCCCGCATACCTTCCGCCACTCGTTCGCCACGCACCTCATTGAGGGCGGCGCCGACCTGCGCGCCGTGCAGGAAATGCTGGGCCACACCAGCATCACCACCACCGAAATCTACACCCACCTCGACCGGCAATACCTCAAGGAGGCGATACTCTTGTTTCATCCGAGGGCGAAGTAGATTTGAGGATTTGAGGATTTGAGGATTTGAAGATTTGAAGATTTGAAGATTTGAAGATTTGAGGATTTGAAAATTTGAAGATTTGAAGATTTGAAGATTCAGTGCTGGGTGGGCTAAATCTTTTTTTGAGGTGCTATCCAAACGTTCTGCATGGCGCACGGGTGAAGGGCGTTCCCCGAATGTGTAGGGACGCGATTAATCGCGTCCCTACCCCGTGCGCAAAGATGCGGAGGTGTTGCTGTTCGCAGGCTGCGCTTCGCTTGCCTGCGGTTATGAAAATTGCGTCACTTGCGGGACTTCGCAATAGTTGCTGCAAGTCCCGCATGGGACGATACTTTATTAACCGTAGGCTTTAGCCTACGGTAGCGAAAACGAGCGTGTGTCTTGCGCACGGAGCACAGGCCTCATTCGGGGCACGGCCTGCACCCGTGCGCACGGCAGGACGATTGGGATAGCACCTCAAAAAAAGATTTAGCCTCTTTTCATTGCCAATTCGAAAATATGTAGTACTTTTGCGCCGCAAAAAAATAGTGAATTGTGATGGAAACAAACATAACCAAAAGCTCGGATTACAAGCAGTGGCTTGGCGATTTGAAGCTTCGCATCCGTCAGAGCCAAATCAAGGCGGCGGTTAAGGTGAACCGCGAGCTGTTGCGCCTGTACTGGGATTTGGGGCACGATATTGTTGCCCGGCAAATGGACGCCGCTTGGGGCAGCAGCTTCTTTGCCCAGCTCAGCAAGGCGTTGATGGCGGAGTTTCCGGAAATGAAAGGGTTTTCGGAAACCAATTTGAAGTATTGTAAATACTTCTATCGGTTCTATAGCCAGGAGGTTGTAATTCGTCAACAAGCTGTTGACGAATTGCAAAACCCAATTCCGCAACAAGCTGTTGCGCAATTACAAATCGTTGAAAACAACAATGCTCTAATTCGTCAGCAAGTTGCTGACGAATTACAAATCTCTGAAAATAACAATGCTCTAATTCGTCAGCAAGTTGCTGACGAATTAGAAAGCCCAATTCCGCAGCAACCTGCTGCGGAATTACAAACCGCTGAAAATAGCAATGTTCTAATTCGTCAGCAAGCTGCTGACGAATTGGAAAACCATCCGATTTTTCAAATTCCGTGGTTTCACCACGTGCTGCTTATCTCCAAATGCAAATCCGTTCACGAAGCCCTGTTTTACGTCAGCAAAACCCTTGAAAACGGGTGGAGCCGCGCCATGCTGATGAATTTTTTGGATACAAGCTTATACCAACGTCAGGGTAAATCGCTTAATAACTTTGCCCGCTTGCTGCCCGCCGTGCAAAGCGATTTGGCAAATGAAACGCTGAAAAATCCCTATAATTTTGACTTTTTGGCGCTCTCCGAAAAGTACAAAGAGCGCGAGCTTGAAAATGCTTTGATAGCCAACATCACGCGATTTTTGTTGGAGCTTGGCAAGGGCTTTGCTTTTGTGGGCAAGCAACCGCACCTTCAGGCGGGTAGCAAGGATTTGTTTGTAGACATGCTGTTTTACCACCTGGAGCTGCGCTGCTACGTGGCGGTGGAGCTAAAGGTATGTGAGTTTGATGCCGCCTTCACAGGGCAGCTGGGCGCTTACGTGTCGACGGTGAACCATCAGCTGCGCAAGCCAACCGACAATCCGACCATCGGGCTGCTGATTTGCAAATCGAAGGACAACGTGCTGGCTCAATACTCGCTGGAAAGCAGCAGCCAGCCCATCGGGATTTCGGAATATAACATTTCGCAATTGCTGCCCGATGATTTCAAATCTTCGCTGCCATCTATTGAGGAAATCGAAGAAGAACTCAAGGGGTTTACCCCCCCCTTCCCATCCCGCTCCTAAATAAAGAATATTTACATCAACCCAACCCCCATGATTAACAAAATCCTCGCCTTCTACCGCACCAGCGCCCCCTCCGCCAACCCCTTGCCCGAGGGCACCGCCGCCACCCGCCTGTACCGCCGCTGCCGCTGGCAGGCGTTCGTGGCGGCAACGCTGGGCTACAGCCTCTACTACGTGTGCCGCACGAGCCTCAACGTGGTCAAAAAGCCGCTCATCGACAGCGGTGCGCTCGACGCCGCGCAGCTGGGCGTGGTTGGCTCCGCGCTGCTGTTTGCCTACGCCATTGGCAAGTTTACCAACGGTTTTCTGGCCGACCACGCCAACATCAAGCGCTTCATGGCAACAGGCCTCATCGTGTCGGCAACGGCCAACCTGGTGATGGGCGTGCTCGGCTTCGCCACCGGCGCGCTGCCCGCATCGCTGATGTTTGTTGGCTTTGTGGTGATGTGGGGGGTCAACGGCTGGAGCCAGTCGATGGGTGCGCCGCCCGCCATTATTTCGCTGTCGCGGTGGTTTCCGTTGCGGCAGCGCGGCACGTTCTACGGGTTTTTTAGCGCCAGCCACAACCTCGGCGAGTTCCTGTCGTTCCTGTTTGTGGGGCTAATCGTGGCGGCTGTCGGCTGGAAGTGGGGCTTTTTCGGCTCCGCCGCCGCGGGCGCGTTGGGCGTTGCGGTCATCCTGTTTTGGCTGCACGACACGCCCGAAAGCCGTGGTTTGCCGCCGGTGGAGGTGCTGGCGCATGAGGCGCAGCCAACGAAAGAAACAGCATCGGTCAAGGCCATTCAGCGGCAGGTGCTGCGCACGCCCGCCGTGTGGATTCTTGCTTTGGCCAGCGCCTTCATGTACGTGAGCCGCTACGCCGTGAACGGCTGGGGCGTCCTGTTTTTGCAGGAGGAAAAGGGTTTTGACTTAGGCCCCGCCACGCAAATTATTGCCGTCAACGCCCTCTGCGGCGTGGCCGGAACGGTTATTTCGGGCTGGTTTTCGGACTACCTCTTCAAGGGCAACCGCTACAAGCCCGCCCTCATCTTCGGCGCCCTCAACACCGTGTCGCTCGCGCTGTTTCTCTACGGCGGCAACAGCCTTTTTGTCAACCTCGCAAGCATGGCGCTGTTCGGCGTCGCCATTGGCGTGCTCATCTGCTTCCTCGGCGGGCTGATGGCGGTGGATATTGTGCCGCGCAAGGCGAGCGGCGCGGCGCTGGGCGTGGTGGGCATAGCGAGCTACCTGGGCGCAGGCATTCAGGACGTGGTGAGCGGCTGGCTTATCAACGCCAACGTGCAGCAGGTGGACGGCGCAAGGGTGTACGATTTCCATCAGGCGGGGATGTTTTGGCTCGCGGCATCGGTGATTTCGTTCCTGCTGCCCCTCTTGAACTGGGGAAAGCAGCGGAGCTGAAGCCCTGAACATCGGCGAACGTTTTTCGGCCAAGAGGGGTGCCAGAGCTGCCCTCCGGTTAGCATATATTGCTGATTTCGGCTTCGCTTAATTGGCGGAAAGTCCCGCTAAATCTTTTTTTGAGGTGCTATTCCAATCGTCCTGCATGGCGCACGGAGCACAGGCCTCATTCGGGGAACGCCTTTCACCCGTGCGCACGGCAGGACGCTTGACATTGTTGTCCATATCGCCGTCGTGAATAGCACCTCAAAAAAAGATTTAGCCCACCAAAAAAACATTTTGCGAAGTCCGAAAAAAGCATTACCTTTGCCGCCTATTAGTCTTGATTTTTTACGTAAACGATGAACAAAGCAATGTCTTCAAACCCTTATGCAGCCTCGCTTGCAGATGGAATAAAATAACTTCAAAAACCAACTATCATGGCATTAGAAATCAACCATGCGCCTATTACCTTAACAGGGCAAGCAGCAAA
>JAITOI010000056.1 GCA_031289995.1 Prevotellaceae bacterium
GCTCCCCAAAGTTGGCTCCACCATTGTGCTGGCGCAAGCCTTCAGCAAGCTGAGCTACTACGGCCGCGGCGAGCACGAAAACTACATCGACCGCCGCTACGCCGCCCACATCGGGCTATACAAAAGCACCGTTGACGAGCAGTACACCCCCTACGTGCGCCCGCAGGAGAGCGGCAACCACACGGACACGCGCTGGCTCACGCTCACCGACAAGAAAGGTTTGGGCATAAAAATCAGCGGCAGCATCCCCTTCGAATTTTCGGCGCTACCTTACTCGCTCGCCGACCTCGACCCCGAAAAAGACCGCAAGCAGTACCACAGCGGCGAGCTGGTGAAGCGCGGCGAGGTTTACCTCAACGTAGACCACCGGCAGATGGGCGTTGGCGGCATCAACAGCTGGGGTGCGCTGCCGCTAACGCAGTACCGCATCGACTACGGGAACTACGAGTATGGGTTTGTGGTGGAGCCGGTGGGGAATTGAGCGCTGAAGTGGCGTAGATAGGCCTAATATCACTTCGTACCTATCAATGCCGACGAGCATCACCCGCTCGTCGTCATTGCGAACCCGAAGAGTGGATTTGAAGATTTGAGGATTTGAAAATTTGAAGATTGCCCCACGCAACCCACCCAGCAGTGAATTTTCAAATCCTCAAATCCTCAAATTTTCAAATCTCTCAAAGCCTCTCCCACAACAAACGTGCTTCCGCCAACGTAAATAAAATCGCGTGGCGAGGCGGCGTGCAGGGCGGCGTGCAGGGCGAGTGCTACCGTGGGATAGGCCTCGCCGTGCAGCCCGATGGCGCGGCACTTGGCAGCCAGCGCGTCGGCGTTCAGGGCGCGCGGCAGCGAGGCTTGCGTGAAGTAGTAGCTGGCCGTTTTGGGTAGCAGCGAAACGGCGCTGTCCACATCTTTGTCGGCAACCATACCGAACACCACATGCAATTGCTCGTACTTTTCGCGCGACAGCTGCGCCATTGTTTGCGCCAAGCCGTGGGCGTTGTGCCCCGTGTCGCACACGATTTTTGGGGCGCTACACAGCTGCTGCCATCGCCCGCGCAGCCCTGTGGTGGCGGCGGCTGTACGCAGCCCATCCTCGATGTCGCGCGGTGAAATGTTGAACACTTTTTGCTGCCGCAAAATGCCTATCGCAGCAAGCACGGTGCGGAGGTTGTGCTGCTGGTAGTCGCCGTGCAGGTCGAGCTTGTAATGGCTGATGTCTGGCTGCTCTTGCAGGCTTGCAAACGTAATGGGGACGCCGCATTCGGAAGCTTTGCGCTCGAACACCTGCGCCACTTCGGGCTGGTATTCGCCCACCACCAAAGGCACGCCGGACTTGATGATGCCGGCTTTTTCGGCAGCGATTTCTTCGAGCGTATGGCCGAGCAAATCGGTGTGGTCAAGCCCAATGTTGGTGATGATGCTTAGCGCTGGCGTGATGATGTTGGTGGAGTCTAAGCGCCCGCCCAGCCCCACCTCCACCACCGCTGCGTCCACTTTTTGCTGCGCAAAATAGCAGAAGGCCATCGCCGTTGTAAGCTCGAAAAACGAGGGCTGCACCTGCCCCACCGCCGCCTTGTGCGCTGCCACAAAACGTGCCACCTCCTGCTGTGCAATGGGGATGCCGTTGACGCGAATGCGCTCGCGAAAATCGTTGAGGTGAGGCGAGGTGTAGAGGCCGACGGCGTAACCCGCACGCTGCAGCACGGATGCCAGCATGTGCGAGGTGGAGCCTTTGCCGTTGGTGCCCGCCACGTGCACCGACGTAAACGCGCGGTGCGGATGGCCAAGGTACTTGTCCAAGCGCAGCATGTTGTCCAGCCCGGGCTTGTACGCAGCCTTGCCCAGCTGCTGGAAGTCGGGCGTTTGGCTGTAGAGGTATTGAACTGCTTCAGCGTAATTCATGTGGATTTTTTTGGGGTGGCAAAGGTACGAAAATATGCGATGTGCGATGTGTGATATGCGATGTGCGACAATGCCGACGAGCGGGTACGAAAATGTGCGATGTGCGATGTGCGATATGCGATGTGCGACAATGCCGACGAGCGGGTACGAAAATATGCGATGTGCGATGTGTGATGTGCGATGTGCGACAATGCCGACGAGCGGGTACGGAGAAGGGAGGGGAAAAGGGAGTGGTGGGGCGGAGATGCCGCAAAAAATTTTTGCCAACAAAACATTTGTTGTATCTTTGCCGCGCAAAAATCAAATTTTATCATCAATCGTAAAAACAATTTCCATGAACAAACACCTCCGTTTGCTGCGCGAGTTCTTGCTGCAGCAGGGCTTTGCCGCTATTGTTGTGCCCAGCAATGACCCGCATTTTAGCGAGTATGTGTCTCCCCGTTTTAAGTGCCGCGAGTGGCTTACCGCGTTCAGCGGAAGCGCGGGAACGGCAGTGGTAGCGCTCAATACCGCTGGGCTGTTTACCGACTCGCGCTACTTTCTGCAAGCCGTGCAGCAGCTCGAAAATTCGGGCTTCGAGCTGATGAAAGAAGGCCTGCCCGATTCGGTAAGCATTGCCGAATACCTGAAGCAGTACGTGCCCTCGGGCACGGTGGTCGTTGACGGCAGCCTCTACTCCGTGGCCGCCTTCAACGCGCTGAAAAAGGAGCTGGAACCCCTCACGCTGGTTGCAGTTGCTGACCCGTTTGAGGACGTTTGGCCGCTCCGTCCGTCGATGCCCGACTCCCGCGTTTTCGAGATGCCCAGCGAGTTTGCGGGTGCCACCATCGCCCAAAAATTGCAGGCGCTGACGGACAAGCTGAAGCCTGCTGCGGACAGCATCTACCTGGCCTCCGACCTCAGCGAGGTGGCGTGGTTCCTCAACCTGAGGGGCGGCGACGTGGCCTACACGCCGGTCAACGTTGCCCACCTGATTGTGGATTTCGACGCCAAGAAAATTCACCTCTTCATCACCCTCAAAAAGATTGACGACGAGCTGTCAGCGCAGCTGGAGCGGCAAGGCGTAGCGCTGCACCCCTACGAAGATTACGAGGCTCAGCTGGCCAAAATTGCCGCGAAAAAAACGGCCATCTTGACCACGTCGAAAACGAGCGTGAGCACCTACAACGTGGTGAGCAAGGCTGCCGCCGCGGTGGTCGAGGAGAGCACCATCAACGGCTTTGGCGCCCTGTCGCAGCTCAAGGCGAAGAAGAACAGCTGCGAGGTGGACGGCATCCGCAAGGCAATGCTGGCCGACGGTGTAGCATGGCTGCGCTTCTGGAAATGGCTCGAAGAAAACGTGGATAGCGGCAGCGCTACCGAGTTCAGCGTTGGCAAAACCATTAGCGATTTTCGCGCCCTGCATCCCGATTTTTTGGACGACAGCTTTGCGCCAATCGTAGGCTACAAGGGGCACGGCGCCATTGTGCACTACTCGGCCACCGAGGAGAGCAGCATCGCGCTGGGACGCGACACCTTCATCCTCATCGACACCGGCGGGCAGTACCGCTACGGCACCACCGACATCACGCGAACCCTGCACCTGGGCCATCCGACGGCGCAGGAGAAGACCGACTACACGCTCGTGCTCAAAGGCCACCTGCAGCTGAGCGCCGCCAAATTCCCCTACGGCACGCGCGGCGCACAGCTCGACATGCTGGCCCGCCAGCCGCTCATGCAGCACGGCCTGAACTACCTGCACGGCACGGGACACGGCGTGGGGCATTGCCTCTGCGTGCACGAGGGGCCGCAAAGCATCCGCCTAAACGAAAATCCTACGCTGCTCGAAGAGGGCATGCTCACCTCGTGCGAGCCGGGAATTTACCGCGCCAACCAGTACGGCATACGCATCGAAAACCTTGTGCTGACAACGCTTTGCGAGGAGAACGAGTTCGGCCGTTTTCTGCAATTTGAGCCTGTTACGCTCTGCCCATTCGACGTCAACGCCATCGACAAAAGCCTCCTCGACCCGCGCGACCTGGACTACTTCAACGCTTACCACGACAAGGTTTACGCGCTCCTCGCGCCGCTCCTCGACGAGGATGAAAAAGCGTTTTTGAAGAAAAAAACCGAGCACATCTGATGGCCGAAAAAATCATTCCTCTCGACGACGTAGAGCCGGTCAGCTTTTACGGCGTGAACAACGCGCACCTCAACGCCATTGTGGCCTGCTACCCGAAAATGAAGGTGGTGGCGCGTGGCGGCGAGCTGAAAATTTACGGCTCTGCGGCCGAAGTGGCCGAATTTGAAAGCAAGCTCAACCGCCTGCTGGCCTACTACCACAAGCGCGGCCGCGTAACCGACGAGGCCATTGCCCAGCTCTACCACGACAACGTCAGCGAGCTGGGCGACGCGGCTTCCGACGACAACGAAATCCTCGTGTACGGCAGCAACGGCAGCTGCATCAGGGCGCGCACGCCCAACCAAAAAAAGCTGGTGGAGCTGTACCAAAACAACGATTTGCTGTTTGCCGTCGGCCCCGCCGGATCGGGCAAAACCTACACTGCCATTGCCCTCGCGGTGCGTGCGCTCAAGAACAAGGAGGTGCGCAAAATCATCCTCACGCGGCCTGCCATCGAGGCTGGCGAGCGGCTCGGATTTTTGCCCGGCGACCTGAAGGAGAAGCTCGACCCCTACCTGCAGCCGCTGTACGACGCGCTCCACGACATGCTGCCGGCCAGCAAGCTCGAAAAGGCAATGGAGGACGGCGTGGTGCAAATTGCGCCGCTGGCCTACATGCGCGGGCGCACGCTCGACCACGCCTTTGTCATCCTCGACGAGGCGCAGAACACCACGCTGCCGCAAATGAAAATGTTTCTCACCCGCATGGGGCGCAACGCCAAGTTCATCGTTACCGGCGACGTTACGCAAATCGACCTGCCGCGCAAGGCGGATTCTGGCCTCGCGCAATGCCTCGAAATGCTGAGTAAAATCAAGGGTCTTGCTGTGGTGGAGTTCTGCAAAAAGGACATCATCCGGCACGAGCTGGTGGGGAGGATTGTGGAGGCGTTTGAGAAGTTTGAGGCTTGACTTGCGACCATGCGACAATGCGGCTTGCGACTTGCGACAATGCGACTTGCGACAATGCGACTTGCGACTTGCGACAATGCGACTTGCGACAATGCCAGCGACGGTGCAGACGAGCGGTGTTTTGGTAGACAGGGCAAATTTCCCCTCCCCCTTCCCGCATTTCCTCAAAAACCTTATCGCCTCACTTTCAGAACACTAAAAATTAGCCCCCGTCAATCTCCATTAAACTTCGTTAAATCTTTCGGGAATATTTGGTGGATACAAAAAGCTGCCGTACCTTTGCACCGTTTCGTTAGATTTTTTATTTTTGAACACCGTGCATAAAAATTTATTGATAAAATGATGGCGCATTTTTCCATTCTTCTACTCAGCTTGGGCACGCTTATATGCGGTTTCACTCTTTTTAGTGAAATTTCTCTGATTTACCCCCCCCCCCACAACTATTTAACAAATAGCACAGGCAGTTTAACGCTTTCTGCTTCGCCATGCTGCTGTTCGCACAGCAATGGCGGTGCGGAGCGTATGGCTGCTGCCAGCGCCTACGTGTGTCCGGTTGAGGCTGAAGCTGGCCTGAGCTGTCAAGCGGCGGAGTGTTCCCTTTTGGGAATGCGCCGCTGTTTTTTTGGCGCCAATACGAGCCTTGCTGATGCTGGCGGAGATTTCCGTCATGTCAGCGGAGCTCTGCGTCATGTCAGCGAGGTTCTGCGTCATGCCCCTGAAGTTCTCCGTCATGCCCCCGAAGTTCTGCGTCATGTCAGCGAGGTTCTCCGTCATGCCCCCGAAGTCCTGCGTCATGCCCCCGAAGCTCTGCGTCATGCCCCCGAAAGTATCCGTCATGCCCCCGAAGCTCTCCGTCATGCCCCCGAAAGTCTCCGTCATGCCCCCGAAGTTCTGCGTCATGCCCCCGAAAGTCTCCGTCATGCCCCTGAAAGTCTCCGTCATGCCCCCGAAGTTCTGCGTCATGCCCCCGAAGTTCTGCGTCATGCCCCCGAAGTTCTCCGTCATGCCCCCGAAGGTTTCGGGGGAGTCCCCCAAAGTTGCAAGTCATCCAATTTTATCAATACTTAATTCAACACTACTATGAAAAGAAAAGATTTTGTTCCGTCGGCCGACGCCACGTTCAACCAGTGGCAAAGGGTGCTCATCGCGTACCTCGTGGCCAATGCTGAGCGCCTCGGGCTGTCCGCCGCCACGATTGCGGCCTTGCTCGCGCTGCAAACCGCGTGGGAGGCTGCTTTTGCCCTTGCCGAAGATCCGGCAACCCGCACCAAACCGTCGGTAGCGGCCAAAAAAGTGGCTCGCACCGCGCTCGAAAAGGAGCTGCGCGCTTCGGTTAAGGAGCACATCACCTACAACCGTAGCGTGAGCGACGCCGACCGCGGCAACATGGGGCTGCCCGTTCACGACAGCAAGCCCACGCCCGCAGCCGTGCCCACCACCCGTCCCGAGGTGGAGGTGAAGTTTGACCAGCAGCGCGAGCACAGCCTGCACGTGTACGACTCGGTGCAGAGCAGCGCCGGCAAGCCTGGCGGCACGATGGGCTTTGAGATTTACCGCACGGTGGTGGCGCCCGACGCGCCTCAGCCCGCCGTGGAG
>JAITOI010000219.1 GCA_031289995.1 Prevotellaceae bacterium
GCCCTCGCTCAGCGTAATTTTTACGCTGTAGAGGTTGGGCGTTTCGGCCGTCCACAGCTTGGGGTTGCTCAACGCGGTGCGAAGTCTCAGCTTGTCACTACCCTTCGGCACGACCTGCGCTACCGCCGCACCCACCGCCGCGCCGCCCGCATCCACCAGCTGCGCCGCAAGGCTGAGCTGGCGCTCCGAGGCTTCGCTCAAAAACACGTCCACCGCAAACGAGCCGTCGGCTTTAGCGTCCACCGCGCTTCGTGCCACGAATAGCGGCGGCGCAACCTCCAAAAACACGGGACGAAAAATGCCGCCAAAATTCCAGTAGTCGGCGCGACGCTCGGCGAGGTTCACGCTTTCATTGTCCGACTCCTTGCTCACGTTCACCTCGAGGAGGTTGTCGGCGCCGTACTGCAGCATGTTGGTAATGTCGAACGCGAAGCGATAAAATCCGCCCTGATGCGTGCCTGCTTTTTGCTCGTTGATGCGCACTTCGGCATCGGTCATCACGCCGTCAAACACAATGCGCACGCGCCTTCCGCGCCACTCGGCAGGTGCGCCGAAGTGGAGCTTGTACTTGCCCTGCTCGGTGGAGATACCGGGCGCGGTAGGCTTGCGGTAGAAGTACACCCCGTAGGTGTACGCGCCAAAGCCTTGCTGCTCCCAGCACGAGGGCACGTTGATGGTGGTCCAGCGCCCGCTGTTTTGGCCTGCGGTGCAAAAAAATTCCCACTTCACGGTGTCGTCGAAGCCGCGCCCCGACAGGTACTGCACCAGCGTTTGGGTGTTGCCTTGCTGCGCCTGTGCGCTTGCTGCGCCCAGCGTGCAAAGGAGGAGGAGGAAGAAGATGTTTTTTTTCATGGTGAATGAGGGTGAATGAATTAATTAATGTGCATGTTTTTTTGTGGGGCAAAGGTAGCAAAAAATGATACCAACTGCAGGCGGGTAAAGGCTACTGCGGCGCCACATTTTTAAAACGCTCCGTGATGGCGGCCAACGATGGCTTCTTCTGCAAATGGTTATCTTCTATGTACTGCATTACCTTTGCGCTAATGGATTGCTCCAGCTGTTGCAGGTTGGTATCGCAGCTTGGGCTAAGGTGGCCGAATGCGGCATCGGCCGTAATGCTGCTTACATCGGTTAGCATGGCGAGCATATTTTTGGTGCTCAGCCTGTGTTCGGCGTACTTACCTGCGCCATAAATGATGCTTGCCAGCGCAACGCCACTCTCCAAAATAGCCCACATATCGTAGTAATCGCGGTGGGTGCGCCTGCGCGTCATCACCTCCATTTTCATTATGCCGATAGACGCCACATCGGCAATTGTCAGCTTGTTCAAGTACGGCAGCCGCTGCAATCCCACGGGCGCACTCGCCCTATTGTTGTCGTAAAACGTAATCTTTACGCCCTTTACTTTAAAGTCGCAAATGTTGTAGTCCACCACATCGGTGGACACCTCGCCAATGGTAGAAAGTTCTCGTTTTATGGCAGGCCAATCAACGCTGTTTTTCTCCGTAGCAGTGCGCCGCCACCGGCAGAAATCCAAGTCTTCGCTCAGCCTATGCCCCAGCTGCAAGGCAAGCGCAGTGCCGCCTATCAGCGTGTAGCTGCTGATACATTCCAGCTGGGCGATTTGCTCAAAAATAGCTTCGGTTTGTGGGGCAATTCCTTTCATGCATCAGCCGTTTTAAGTAGCCTTCGCGCCCGCTGTTTTAGGCCTGCCACGTGCTGCCTGCATAGCTCTTGAATGTGCTGCTCCGGATTTTTGATGCCGAAATAGGCGTACGCCAAAAACTTGTTGAGCCGGTGCATGTACTGCCCTTCGATGGCCAGCGTTTGCTCCCAAACCTCACGGATTTTTGGGATGCCGTAAACGAAAATTAGCAGGCTGATGGCATCCACATCCAGATGCCGCAACGTTTTGTAGACGATGATTTCGTCGCTCGCATTTTCCAGCGTAACGCTCGCCGGGTCGTACGACCAAAAGGCGTGGTCATCCGTCAGCTGCCGGAATAGCTCGGCTTTCAGCAGCTGTCGCTCGCTTTCCGATAGGGTAAATTGCTTCATTTTTGCTTGCTTTTACGCCGCCTTTCTGAAATCCGAAATCCGAAAATCACTCCTCCCGAATGGCATCAATCGCCTTTATCCGCATAGCCCGCAAGGCCGGAATGACGCCCGCCAGCATCCCGCTAAACACCAGCACCACGGCAGCCAGCATCGCCGAGCCAAACTCGATGCGCGGGTTCACAAAAAACATATCGGGGTTGGGGTTGGCGGAGAGCAGGCTGTCCACCATCGTGAGCAGCCCCACGCCCGCGCACAATCCCAGCAGCCCCGCCAGCAGCGTAAGCAGGAGGCTCTCGGTCATAATTTGGCTAATGATTTTGGACGGCTTTGCGCCCAGCGCACGGCGCACGCCAATCTCGCGAGTCCGCTCGCGCACCGTAACCACCATGATGTTGCTCACCCCCACAATGCCCGCCAGCAGCGTGCCCATGCCCACCAGCCACACCAGCCAGCGGATGCCGGTAAACAGCGAGTCGAACATCTTGAACTCCCGCGCCAGGTTGAAGCTGCCGGTGGCACTTTCGTCGTCGGGTGCGATTTTATTTTGCGACCGCAGGATGGCCTTCACGTCGCGCTCCAGCTGCTCAACGTTGGCGCCATCGCGGGCCGTGATGCCCATGAAGTGCACGCGGTCGCCCTGGTTGTAGGCGCGCTGAAAGGTGGAGAACGGGATGGACACCGCCTCGCTCGAACGCCCGCCAATGCTGATGTTCGCCACGCCTTCGGCCACGCCAATAACGCTAAAGTAAATGCCGTTGACGCGGATTTGTTGGCCGATAGGAGACTCGCCATTTTTGAACAGCTCCTCGTACACCCGCGAGCCGATGACGCAGACCTTGCGCTGGTGCAAAATGTCCACCTCGTTGATGAAGCGTCCGTAGCGGTAGCGCTGCTGCTCCACGCGGGCGTAGTCGGGGTAAACGCCGCGCACGTTGTAGGCCCCGGCCTTGTCGCCGTGCACCACGTTACCCTCCGAGCGCCCGCCAAAAAGCATGGGCGAGATGTACTTCAGGCTCTTCACCGTGCTGCGAATAACCTCCACGTCGGCGTTGCGTATTTGCCAGTAGCGCCCCTTGCGGTAGCCCTTGTAGGGCTTGCTCGTTTGGCCGTTGAAGAAGAAGGCGGTGTTGGTGGCAAAGCCCTCCACGTTGCGCATGATGCCCGTCTGCAGCCCCGTTCCCGAGCCCATCATGACCACCAGCATGAACAGGCCCCAAAACACGCCAAAGCCGGTGAGCAGGCTGCGCACCTTGTTGCGCGAAATGGTGAGCCA
>JAITOI010000018.1 GCA_031289995.1 Prevotellaceae bacterium
GCCAACCTGTGGGGCATCTGGCTCAAGGAGTGGAAGGGCGTGAGCCGCAAAACCATTGTGGTGCTGCTGGCGGGCTTGCTGGTGCTGGTATTCTCCACCAAGCTGCCCGAGCTGCTCAAGCGCGCGACAGCGCCGTAAGCTCAAGCTGCGCCTGCATTGCGGCCATCAGCTGACGCAAAAAATCGGGCGTTGATTCGTCGCTTCGCACCAGCGAGGCAATATTGGCAACCCTGTCGGGAAATGAGGCTACACCTCTACCCCGCAGGGTTGTTTTTCCGTTGAGCGCGAGGTGAAGCAGGTCGAGGTTGACGCGGTGCAGCAGCGTACCGTGAAACAGCTGGCGGCCGCGCGACACGTGCGAGGCGGTGCCCGAAATCTTGTAGCCGCCGCAACGGATGTCGTGGCGCAGGCCAACGCTGGCGGGCACTCCCAGCGATTGCAGCGCGGCCACAACGGGCGCAAGAAAGTTGCGGTCGAGCGCTGGCGTTGAGGTGTCGGCGTTGACGATGAACGCGAAGTTGATGTTGCCCAAGTCGTGGAACACCGCGCCACCACCCGAAATGCGGCGCACAACCTCGATGCCGTGCGCTGCGCAAAAGTCCACGTCCACCTCTGCTTCCATCGTCTGGTTGCGCCCCACTACCACCGCCGCGGCGTTAACGTAAAAGAGCAGCAGGTCGTCGCTGCGCTCTGCGAGTAGCTGCTGCTCGAGGGCGCAGTTTTGTGAGGCTTGCGAGTGGGGGCTGAGGATGATCATGAGATTTGCGATTGTACGATTTGAGATGTGCGACAATGCTATTGCTGGGTTCCGTGGATTTGCGATTTGCGACATGGAGCCTATCGCTGGCATTGTCGCATATCGCATATCGCATAGTCGCACATCACATTATATTTCCCCAAACAAGTCAAACTCCTCCGCCCCCGTTATGCGCACGTTGTGGAAGGTGCCGCAGCGCAGGCGGCGGGTGGCGGCGGGGATGAGCACCTCGCCGTCGACTTCGGGCGAGTCGTGCTGGGTGCGGCCGATGTAGTAGTCGCCCTCCTTGCGGTCTATCAGCACGCGAAAACTGTGCCCCACGCGGGCAGCGTTCAGCTCCGCGCTGATGCCTTGCTGCAGGCGCATCAGCTCGTCGGCGCGGCGCTGCTTTTCGGCTGGCGGAATGGTGTCGGCAAGATGGGCTGCGCCGTAGGTGCCCTCCTCCTCGGAGTAGGTGAACACGCCTAAGCGCTCGAAGCGGGCGGTGCGCACAAAGTCGAGCAGCTCGGCAAAGGCTGCCTCATCCTCGCCCGGATGCCCCACCATGAGCGTGGTGCGCAGCGCAATGTTGGGCACCTGCTCGCGCAGCTGAGCCACCAGGTCGAAGGCCTGCTGCCGCGTGTGGCCGCGCCGCATGGCGCGTAGCACCGCGTCGCTGGCGTGCTGAAACGGGATGTCGAGGTACTTGCAGAGCTTGGGATTGCTGCGCAGCTCGTCAATCAGGTCGGGCGGAAACTGTGCGGGGTAGGCGTAGTGCAGGCGTATCCACTCCAGACCGCGCAGCTCGCTCAGCGCCCGCAGCAGCTGGGCTAAGCAACGATGGCCGTAGAGGTCGAGGCCGTAGTAGGTGGAGTCTTGCGCCACCACCATCAGCTCCTTCACGCCTTGCGCGGCCAGCATTTCAGCCTCGCTCACCAGCTGCTCAAGCGGCGTGGATACATGGTTTCCACGAATGAGCGGGATGGCGCAGTAGGAGCACTTCCAGCTGCATCCCTCCGATATTTTGAGGTAGGCGTAGTGCCTTGCCGTCGACAGCAAACGCTCGCCCAGCAAGGCCTGCGCGTGGGGTACGCCGAGCGCGGTGAGCACGTCGTCGAGCTTGTTGACGCCAAAAAAATCGTCCACCTCTGCCAGCTCCTTGCGCAGCTCGTCCTTGTACCGCTCGGCGAGGCAGCCCATCACGAAGAGCGCGCGCAGCTTGCCCTGCTGCTTGGCTTGCGCAAATGCGAGGATGGTGTTGACCGACTCCTCCTTGGCCGAGTCGATGAAGCCACAGGTGTTGACCACGACCACCGGCGCGGCCTCCACCGCGCCGTCGTGCACCAGCGTGTAGCCCGCGCGGTGCAGCCGTGCCGCCAGCTTTTCGCTATCCACCACATTCTTGGAGCAGCCCAGCGTAACGATGTTGATGCTATGTTTCATGCGAATTTGCTGCGCGTTTTTTTGCGTCAGCAGAAGAGAGTTTCCACAAATTTTTTTCGGTCGAAGAGCTGCAAGTCCCCCACCCTTTCGCCCACGCCGATGTACTTTACCGGCACCTTGAGCTGAGCCGAAATGCCAATAACGACGCCACCTTTGGCGGTTCCGTCGAGCTTGGTGATGGCGAGCGCCGTTACCTCCGTGACCTTGCTGAACTCCTCCGCCTGGCGGTAGGCGTTTTGCCCCGTTGAGCCGTCGAGGACCAACAGCACTTCGTGGGGCGCGTCGGGTATGAGCTTGCGCATCACGTTGCGAATTTTGGCGAGCTCGTTCATCAGATTAACCTTGTTGTGCAGGCGGCCTGCGGTGTCGATAAACACGGCGTCGGCGTGGTTGGCAATGGCGGACTGCAGGGCATCGAAGGCCACCGACGCGGGGTCGGCACCCATAGCCTGCTTCACAATCGTAGCGCCGGCGCGGGTTGCCCACACGTCGAGCTGGTCGATGGCAGCGGCGCGAAAGGTGTCGGCGGCGCCGATGAAAACCTTTTTGCCATCGGCCACCAGCTGTGCGGCGAGCTTGCCGATGGTGGTGGTTTTGCCCACGCCGTTGACGCCTACCACCATCATCACGTAGGGCAATCCGTGCGTGTCGGGCAGCGTGGAGATGTTGCTGCTGTTGGCTTCGAGCAGCAGCTCAATTTCTTCGCGCAGGATGTGGTTGAGCTCGGCGGTGTTGAGCACCTTGTCGCGGGACACGCGGTGCTGAATATTTTCGACCACGCGCAGCGTTGTTTCCACGCCCAGGTCGGAGGCGATGAGCGCTTCTTCGAGGCTGTCGAGCACCTCGTCGTCCACCTTCGACTTGCCCACCACCGCCCGCGACAGGCGCCTGAAAAAGCTCTCTCTGGTTGGCTCCAGCCCTTGCTCGAGCGCG
>JAITOI010000038.1 GCA_031289995.1 Prevotellaceae bacterium
TACAAGTACGGCGAAATCCCCCTCCCGCGCTGGATGCGGCGCGATGTGCTCCCCGAGGATGCGGAGCGCTACCAGACCATCTACGCCAAGCGCGAAGGCTCCATAGCTGCGCCGTTTGCAGGGCTACACTTCAGCCGCGAGCTGCTCAAGCGGTTAGAAATAAAAGGCGTGCTCATGCCCGAAATCACGATGCACATTGGCTTAGGCTCATTTCGCAGCATCGAGGTAGAAGACCTCACCAAGCACAAAATGGACGCAGAGCCGGTGGAGGTTACCGAAGAGGCTGCCGAGCTGGTGAACCGCGCCAAGCTCAACCAGAAGAACGTCTGCGCGGTGGGCGTTACCTCGTTTCGCGCCCTCGAGACCAACGTTACCACGATGAAAACCATCACGTCGCAGAACGGGTGGACAAACCGTTTTCTGTTTCCGCCCTTCCACCCCGAAATCACCACCCAGCTTATCACCAACTTCCACCTGCCCTACTCGTCGATGATGATGATGGTGTCGGCCTTCACCGGCTACGAGCTGCTGATGGACGTCTACCACAAGGCCATCAAAGAGCGCTACCACTTTGGCGGCTATGGCGACGCGATGATGGTGATTGATTGACGTGCGACGTGCGACAATGCGATGTGCGACAATGCCAGCGCATAGTGTGCGATATGCGACAATGCGATGTGCATTGTCGCATATCGCATTGTCGCATATCGCATATCGCATTGTCGCATATCGCATTGTCGCATTGTCGCACATCAAATCTTCAAACCCGTTGCCCCAGCACGTCGCGCACCATGTCGGCGGTGATGTAGTCGCCACCGCGGGCGGCAAAGCGCTGCGCAATTGGCTCGATGATGCTGCGGGTGAGGCCATACTCCGTGAGGCGAGTTTTGGTACCCATTGAACGGAAAAAGTTTTCGACGGCGTCGATGGCGGCCTGCACGCGCTCGTCGGGCGTGCCTGTGGCGATGCCGAATACGCGCTCTCCCATTTGCAGCAGCTTGTCGCGCGTGCGCGGTAGCATGGTGCGCCACACGCCGGGCATGACCACCGCCAGCGACTGTCCGTGGTCGAGGCCGTGCAGCGCGGTGAGCTCGTGGCCGATGGAGTGCGTGCGCCAGTCTTCGGGCACGCCGCAGGCGATAAGGCCGTTGAGCGCCATCGTTGCAGCCCACATCAGGTTGGCGCGAAGCTCGTAGCAGCAAGGCGTGGCGAGTGCCTTCGGCCCATCGTCCACCAGCACCTTGAGGATGCTCTCGGCGTAGAAGTCTTGCAGCGGTGCGCTGGCAGGCGGGTTGATGTACTGCTCGCAGACGTGCACAAAGGTATCGACCACGCCGTTGCTCAGCTGGCGCGGCGGCAGCGAGTAGGTGGTTTCGGGGTCGAGGATGGAGAAGCGCGGGTAGACTGCGGGCGATGAGAACGACAGCTTTTCGCAGGTTTCGGCGCGGGTGATGACCGAGTTGCCGTTCATCTCCGAACCCGTTGCAGGCAGCGTCAGCACTGCGCCAATGGGCATAACCTGCGCCAGCTCGGCACCCTGCACGATGATGGTTTCCCATGCATCGCCCGGGCAGTAGAGGGCTGCCGCGATGAGCTTGACGCCGTCGAGCACCGAGCCGCCGCCCACAGCCAAGAGGAAGGTTACGCGCTCGCGCCGCGCCAGCTCTACGGCCTTCATGCAGGTTTCGTAGTGCGGGTTCGGCTCGATGCCGCCAAACTCCACGTGGTCGAAGCCTTTGAGGGCGGCCTTCACCTGCTCGTACACGCCGTTGGCCTTGATGCTGCCGCCGCCGTAGGCCATCATCACCTTTGCGCCCGCGGGGATTTCGTTGGCCAGCGCCGCAATGGTTTGGCGCCCGAAAATAATTTTTACCGGATTTTGGTATGTGAAATTGTTCATTGGGTTTGTGTTTTTTTGCGGCGGCAAAGGTAGAACAATTTTTAGATTTGAAGATTGCAACGTCGCATATTGTGCATCTTTTTTTTTTGAGGCACTATTCCAAGTTCTGCATGGCGCACGGGTGTAATCAGTGCGCCATGCAGAACACGTAAATTTGGATGCGATTATCCTATCCCTGCCATCTTAAATTTGAAATTTCAAATTTCAAATCGTACCTTTGCCACCCAAAAACATCTTGCGTTAACCACTGAATTTTGAACTTCGAAATCACATCCCTAAACCCCGCACAGCGCGCCGCCGTTGAGGCCTACGAGGGCGCAGCGCTCATCATTGCCGGCGCCGGCTCCGGCAAAACGCGCGTGCTCACCTACCGCATTGCCAACATGCTCGCGCACGGCGTGAAGCCCTACGGCGTGCTGGCGCTCACGTTTACCAACAAGGCCGCACGCGAAATGAAGGAGCGCATCGGGCAGGTCGTGGGCGAGCAGCACGCGCGGATGCTCTGGATGGGCACCTTCCACTCCGTGTTCGCAAAAATCTTGCGCATCGAATGCGAGCACATCGGCTTCCCGTCAGCCTTCTCCATCTACGACACGCAGGACAGCCGCAGCCTGCTCAGCGCCATCATCAAGGAGCTAAGGCTCGACGACAGCGTCTACCGCGTCAACGACGTGCACGCCCGCATCTCGATGGCAAAAAATACCCTCATCACACCGCAGGCTTACGCCGCCAGCGGCAGCATTGCCGACAACGACCGCGCGGCGCGAAAGCCGCGCATGGCCGAAATTTACGCCATCTACGTGCGGCGATGCAAGAGCGCTGGCGCCATGGATTTCGACGACCTGCTGCTGCACGCCAACATCCTTTTTCGCGACCATCCGGGCGTGCTGCAGAAGTACCGCGACAAGTTCCGCTACGTCCTCGTGGACGAGTATCAGGACACCAATTTTGCCCAGTACCTCATCGTCAAAAAGCTCTGCGAGATGCGCGGATACCTTTGCGTGGTGGGCGACGACGCGCAAAGCATCTACTCCTTCCGCGGCGCGAAAATCACCAACATCCTCAACTTCCAAAAAGATTTTCCGGGCTGCAAAGTCTACAAGCTGGAGCAGAACTACCGCTCGACGCAGAACATCGTGAACGCCGCCAACAGCGTGATTGCAAAGAACGAATCGCAGCTCAAAAAGCAGTGCTACTCCGACGGCGACGAGGGCGAAAAAATAGGGCTGCTGCCGGCCTTCACCGACCAGGAAGAAGGCCTGCGCGTGGTGGGCGACATCGCCGAGCGCATCTACCGCCACCACGCGCCCTACAGCGAGTTTGCCATCCTCTACCGCACCAACGCGCAGTCGCGAATCTTCGAGGATGCGCTGCGCCGCAAAAGCATCCCCTACCGCATTTTTGGTGGCCAATCGTTCTACCAGCGCAAGGAAATAAAAGACCTCCTCGCCTACCTCCGCCTCATCGTCAACCACAGCGACAACGAGGCTTTCAAGCGCGTGGTGAACTACCCCAAGCGCGGCATTGGCGACACCACCGTTGACCGCATTGAGCAGGCCGCGGCGCGGGGCGAAATGTGCATGTGGGATGCCATCCTCAGCCTCTCGCCCGAGCAGGCCGACGTGCGCGGCGCGGCCTACAAAAAGCTCAGCCAATTTTTGCTGCTGGTAGACACGCTGAGCACCGCCGCCGCCACCGTTGACGCCTACGAGCTGGCGATGGCCACGGCCCAGCAGTCGGGCTTGCTCGCCGAGCTGAAATCCGACAAGACCGTGGAGGGCATCACGCGCATCGAAAACATCGAGGAGCTGCTCAACGGCATCAAAGAATTTGCCGAGAACTACAAGGAGGAAAACGGCGAGCTACCAAGGATTGCGCACTACCTCGAAAGCGTGTCGCTGCTCACCGATGCCGACAAGGACAACCCCGACGAGCAAAACGTGGTGTCGCTCATGACCGTGCACTCCGCCAAGGGGCTGGAGTACGGCTACGTCTACGTGGTGGGGATGGAGGAGAGCCTTTTTCCGGGCAGGATTGCCATGATGTCGCAGAGCGAAATTGAGGAAGAACGGCGGCTGTTTTACGTGGCGCTCACGCGCGCCAAAGTCAAGGCCACGCTATCGTACGCGCACTCGCGCTACCGCTGGGGCAAGTCCGAAAGCAACCCACCCAGCCGCTTCATCCGCGAAATTGAGCCGGCCTACATTGACCTCGCAGCCGAAGAGCCGGACGAAGATTTACTGTCGCAAGACCCCGACGACTACGGCACTCGCGACGACTTGGCAAGCGGCAGCGCACGCCGCTTCGCGCCACAATCGAAGTTCAACCCCAGCTTCGAACGGCGCAAAGCGTACGCCACCCACGAAGCCGACGAAAAGCCCAGCGCCTTGCCCTCCGTGGCCTGCGACACGGGCAACATCGTTGTTGGCGCAACGGTGGAGCACAAAAATTTTGGTCGCGGCGAGGTGCTCGCCATCGAGAGTATGGGCGGCGAGGTGCGCGTAACCGTCAGCTTCAAGCTCGCGGGCAAAAAAACGCTGATGACAAAATTTGCAAAGCTGAAAGTAATCAACTAAAAAAAACATTTTTATGCAACGCCTCATTCTTTTCTCACTCGCCGCAATCCTTTGCGCCTGCTCGCATAGCGGAAGCAATAGCGCTTTTGTGCAGCAGCAAAACGGGCAATTTTTGGTGGACAAAAAGCCCTACTACTTCATCGGCGCCAACTTCTGGTACGGCGCCATTCTTGGCTCCACGGGGCAGGGCGGCAACCGCGAGCGCCTGCTCAAGGAGCTTGATTTTTTGCAGAGCATTGGCGTCAATAACCTGCGCGTGCTGGTGGGCGCTGACGGCGTGGACAGCCAGGAGGTGAAGGTTCGCCCCGCGCTGCAAATCGCGCCCGGCGTGTACAACGACACCATTTTTGACGGTCTCGATTTTCTGCTCGCCGAAATGGGAAAGCGCAAAATGTACGCCGTCCTTTTCATCAACAACACCTGGGAGTGGAGCGGCGGATACGGGCAATACTTGCGCTGGACAGGCCACGTTGACCTGCCCGCCGATGGCCGCTACACCTGGGATTGCTACACCCACGACCTGGCCAAATTTTCGGAGTGCGACAGCTGCCACCAGCTGTTTTTTGCCCACGTAAAAAACGTGATGACGCGCACCAACCGCTACACCAACAAGCCCTACGCCGACGACCCCACCATCATGACATGGGAGGTGGGCAACGAGCCGCGCGCCCTGAACCGGCAGCAGCACGAACCCTTCAAAGCCTGGCTGCGCAAGGCAACAGCGCTGATGCGCTCGCTCGCGCCGCAACAGCTCATCGCCATCGGCAGCGAGGGATTGGCGGGTTGCGAAATGGATAGCGCGGTGTTCCACGACATCCACGCCGACCCCAACGTGGACTACATCACCATCCACATCTGGCCCAAAAACTGGAGCTGGATTCAGGTGCCCGACGTTACCAAAGACCTCCGCAGCGCCATCGCCAAAACCAACGACTACATGGCCTCCAGCAAGGCGCTCGCCGAAATCTTGCGCAAGCCGCTGGTGGTTGAAGAGTTCGGCTACCCGCGCGACCACCACCTCTACACCACCGACGACCCCACCACAGCGCGCGATGCGTACTACGAAAATATTTTTGCGCAGGTGGCGCAATCGGCGCAGAGCGGCGGCGTGGTGGCGGGTAGCAACTTCTGGAGTTGGGCCGGTTTTGGCCAACCCACCAACGAGCGCTGGCAACCCTGGGACGACTACCTCGGCGACCCCGCGCAGGAAGAGCAGGGCTTAAACTCTGTGTTCGCACATGACGAAACCATTGAACTCATCAAAAAATATGTACCGTAAAAACCAACTTCTGCTCGCGCTTACGGCAGCCACAGCCCTGCTCTGCACCTGCTCGCAGCCCAAGCCCCACAACGCCTACAGCCTGCTGGTGAGCGGCTACACAACGGACGTAAGCAGGCAGGGCATGTCCGCCTTCGTGCTCGAAATTTCGCCCGAACAAATCGCTTTAAGCCCGCGCTGGTCGGACACTATCGCGGTGAACCCGTCGTTCGTGGCGCTCTCGCCCGACAAGCGATTTGCCTACGCCGTGCAGGAGTGCGGCGCAGCGAGCGCGGTGATTGCATTCGCGGTCGATAGCGCGCAATGCACGCTCAGCCAGCTCAACACCGTGCCCTCCGATGACGCCTGCCACGTGGCGGTTTCGGAGCGGCATGTCATCACGGCCAGCTACGCATCGGGCACCGTTTCGGTGTACGAGCGCTTGGCCGACGGAGCACTTGGCAGGCTGCTGCAAACCCTTGTGGACACTGGCAAGAGCGTGGTGGTTGGCCGGCAAGATTCGCCCCACGTGCACCAAACAATTTTCTCGCCCGACGGCAAATTTGTTTACGTGAACGACCTCGGCACCGATGAAGTTTCGGCCTACGCCTACCACGCAAACGAGGACGCCAACGTGCTGCAAAGGCAGAGCACGCTTAGGTTTGCGGCAGGGTCGGGACCGCGACATTCGGTGGTTGCAGCAGCTGGCAACATGCTCTACACCCTCAACGAAATTAGCGCCACGCTCTGCGCCGTTGCCGCGGACAACAGCGGCCAGCTGAGCCTGCAGCAAACGCTACCGCTGGCCAGCCACGCTGCACCTGGCGGCGCAGACCTGCACCTCTCGCCCGACGGCAAATTTTTGTACGCCACCAACCGCGACACCGCCAACGTGATTGAGCTGTTTGCGCTGAACGCCGACGGCTCGCTACGCTCTGTGGAGAGCCAGCTTTCGGGCGGCAAGCACCCGCGCAACTTTGCCATCACGCGCGACGGAAAATACGTGCTGGTAGCCAACCGCGACTCGCATAGCATAACCATTTTCCTGCGCGATGCAATCTCCGGAAGGCTTACCAACACTGGGCTTAACGTGGATGCGGAGCAGATGGGGGTGGGGGCACCGACTTGCGTTGTTGAGATTTGAGATTGCCCCACAAAGGTAGATGGTGGTACGCTGTCACAAATTGCGATAAATTTTTTGCGTGTTAGCAGCATTACCAAAAAGTTTTTCTACCTTTGCGCCATTAAAAAACATAGCTAATAATTAAACTAAAAAGGAGATGTACTATGAGTTGGGTAGATTTTTTCGACAAAATACTTTCGAACCAATACCCGTTAGCTACGGTTATCATGCTTTTTGCCGTAATG
>JAITOI010000039.1 GCA_031289995.1 Prevotellaceae bacterium
TCAACGATGCTCCACACCAGCGATACGGGCAAGCCGACCACAGACACGGACAGGATGAGCATCGCCGTGGCCGTGTTGCGGTGGCCAACGTAGAAGCGATGCAGCCCCAAAAATCCTAACAGCAGGCAGAACACCACAGCCACGCCCAGCACGCGCTTGTTGGCCTCGTAGCGGATAATTTTCGATGCGTTCACGGCGCGTCGTTGTTGGCTTGTAGCACCTCTACGGCCTTTTGCAGCGTGTTGTCGATGGAGTCTAAGAAGGGGTAGAAGCCCTCGTCGTCGAGCGGGGTGCTGCGCCCAATGAGGGCTTTGACTTGCGCCAGAATGATGCTGCTACTGGCTTTCCGATCGTCGGCGCTGCCGCGCACGCCGTTTTGCGTCGCGTAGGTGTGGAACAGCTGCAGCAGGTTGCGGCGGTCGAGGTACTTGGTGAGCTCGTCGAAGGTGGTGAGCCTGCGCAGCTCGGCGCGGTGCTGGTCGGAGAAGCTAAGCGCGAACTTGTTGATGAGGCTGCGCCGCGTTACCATACGCAGGTACTTGTTGACGCCGGTGGTGTCGAGGGGCACAAACACGTCGGGCATAATGCCGCCGCCGCCATACACCACCTTGCCTTTGGGCGTGGTGTAGCAGAGCGTGTCGGCCTGCCGAATGCTGTCGGCCACGTCCATTTCGCCGTGCTCGTAGCGGCGCTGAATTTCGAAGAAGTAGTCCTCATACGAGCCGCTGGTGTAGGGTCGCTGGATGCAGCGTCCGGTGGGCGTGTAGTAGCGCGCCACGGTGAGGCGCATACCCGAGCCGTCGCTAAACGGTATCGGCTCTTGCACCACGCCCTTGCCAAACGAGCGGCGGCCAACAATGGAGCCGCGGTCGTTGTCCTGAATGGCGCCCGACAGCACCTCGCTGGCCGAGGCCGAGCCTTCGTCGATGAGCACCGCAACGGGCGTGCTGATGAGAGCGCCGTGGCGGTCGGCCATGTAGTTTTTGCGCGGTGAACCGTGTCCCTGCGTGTAGACAATGAGGTCGCCCGATTTGAGAAATTCGTTGGCAATGGAGCACGACTGGTCGAGGTAGCCGCCGCTGTTGCCCCGCAGGTCGAGCGCAAGCCGCGTCATGTTTTGCGTGCGGAGCTTTTCGACGGCGCGCATAAACTCCTCGTAGGTGTTGCGCGAGAAGGTAGAAATTTTGATGTAGCCCACGCTATCGTTGAGCATGTAGGCCACGTCCACGCTCTTGATGGGGATTTCGCCTCGCGTGATGGTGATGGGCACAAGGCTGCCTTCGTCCACGCGGTGGATGCCCACGGTAACCTTGGTTTTGCGCGGCCCGCGCAGCAAGCGCATCACGCTATCCTGCGGAATTTTTCGCCCCGCAATCACGCTGTCGTTGACGGTTACGATGCGGTCGCCGGCCAGCACCCCTGCCCGCTCGGAAGGCCCGCCCACAATGACGTTGATGACCACCACGGTGTCGGTAGCCATGTTGAAGACGACGCCAATGCCGTCGAAGTTGCCGTCGAGTGGCTCGTTGACGGCCTTCATGTTCGAGGCCGGAATGTAGGTGGAGTGCGGGTCGAGCGACTGTAGGATGTCCGTGATGGCGTTTTCCTCCACCTTTTTGGTGTCGATGGGGTCAACATATTCTCGGTCGATGTAGCTGAGCACCGCGTTTATTTTGTTCCATTTTTGCAGCGAGAGAAACTGCTTTTCGATGTTCTTTTGTTGCACCCGTATGCCGAGTACAAACCCAAGCCCCAACAGGGCTACAGCCACGAGCGTGCTGGCTAAATGTTTTCCTTTTATGGCCATAAATTCTTCGTTTTTTTATCGCTTTTATCAAAAATAATTTCTTCGTTTTACTCCTCCTCGATTTGCTCAACCTCAACGCCCGCGCGGCACAGCAGCTCTATGCCGTCGGTGCGATGGTAGCGCTCTGCAAACACCACGCGCCGGATGCCGGCCTGAATGATGAGCTTGGCGCACTCGAGGCAGGGCGACGAGGTGATGTAGAGCGTGGCGCCCGCGCTGCTGTTGTTCGACTTGGCCACCTTCGTGATGGCGTTGGCCTCGGCGTGCAGCACGTAGGCCTTGGTCACGTCGTTGTCCTCGCACTCGTTTTCAAAGCCCGACGGCGTGCCGTTGTAGCCGTCGGAAATTATCATGCGGTCCTTCACCATCAGCGCTCCCACTTGCCTGCGCTTGCAGTAGGAGTTCTGCGCCCACACCCGCGCCATGGCGAGGTAGCTCCGGTCAAACTGTTGCTGTTTACCCGTTTTCAACGTTGCATCGAGCTAATTGTCTGTAATTTGCTTTGGCCTCATGGCCGAAAAAAAGTCTGCTAAGTTACACAAAAATCGGCAAGTGCAAAATATTTAATTTAGAAATGCTACCTTTGCACGAAAATTTTTGCCCAACCAGAATGGATGTATTAGCAATTCAGAAGGAGATAGTACACGTGCTACGCAACATTTACGACCCCGAAATCCCCGTGAGTATTTACGAGCTGGGGCTGATTTACGACGTGAATGTGGGCGAGGACGGCAAGGTGACCATCACGATGACCCTCACCGCACCCAACTGCCCCATTGCCGACGAGATTGTGCTCAACGTGCGCGAGCATGTGGCGCAGGTGAAAGGCGTGGCGGAGGCCAACGTAAACCTCGTGTTCGAGCCGGAGTGGACCAAGGATATGATGAGCGACGAAGCCAGATTGCAGCTTGGATTTATGTAACACTAAACGAAAAATTTTTTGCGATGCGCAACACGAAAAAGCACCCTCTTTTGCCGGCGGCGATACTCGCTGCAACCCTTGCGCTGGCTACGATTAGCGCAGGTGCGCAGGTGCGCTGCAACGTAACCGTCAACGCGCAAAAAATTGAGACCACCAACCGCGAAATTTTCGAGTCGTTGAAGAACGACATCGCCAACTTCGTGAACAACCGCACATGGACCAACCACACCTACAAATCGCACGAGCGCATCGACTGCAACTTCATCGTTACGCTGGCCGAAAGCCCCGCCGAGGGCGAGTACAAGGGCACCATGCAGGTGCAGGCGCTGCGGCCGGTGTACGGCAGCGTGTACAAGAGCACCACCCTCAACGCGCTCGACAACGAGGTGGAATTTGCGTACAAGGTAAACCAGCCCTTCGATTTCAGCGACAACACGCACGTGGACAACCTCACCTCGCTGCTGGCCTACTGGATTTACATCGTGCTGGGCATCGACTACGACACCTTTGCCCCGCAAGGCGGCACCGAGTGGTTTAAGCTCGCCGAGCGCGTGGTGCAAAACGCGCAGAGCGAATCGCGAGCCGGCTGGTCGTCGTCCGGAGGGCTAAGCCGCCGCAACCGATACTGGCTCGTGGAAAATATTTTGGGCGGCAAGTACGCCGAAGAGCGGGCGGCCTTCTACCTCTACCACCGCCTTGGCCTCGACGCAATGGGCACCTCGCCCGACGAGGCGCGCACGCAGGTCATGCAGGCGCTGCAAGGGATGCAGAAAATTTACACGACAAAACCCGACAACACGCTCTTCTTCTACATCATGTTTTTCGACGCAAAGGCCGACGAAATTGTCAACATTTTTTCGGAGGCCACGCCCAAAGAAAAGCAGGATGCCTACCAGCTGCTATCGGTCATCAACATCATCAACGAGCCTAAATATAAAAAGCTGAAGTAATGCTGCACACCTTGCAAATAGAGAACTACGCGCTCATCGACAAGCTGGAAATTCAATTCGAGCAAGGCCTCAACATCATCACCGGCGAAACCGGCGCTGGCAAGTCCATCCTGCTCGGAGCGCTGGGGATGCTGCTGGGGCAACGCGCCGACACCGACGCGCTCAAGGACAAGGAGCGCAGCTGCGTGGTGGAGGGCGTGTTCCGCCTCGGCAGCCTCAACCTCAAGCCCACCTTCGAGGCCTGCGGCATCGAGGAGAGCGGCGAGGTCATCATCCGCCGCGTCATCAGCGCTGCGGGCAAGTCGCGCTCCTTTGTCAACGACGAACCGGTTACCCTTGCGGCGCTGAAAGAATTTGCCGAAAGGCTCGTGGACATTCACTCGCAGCACCAAAATATGCTGCTACAAAACGCCGCCTTTCAGCTCAACGTGGTCGATTCGCTGGCCGGCAACAAGCCGCTGCTCGACGCCTACCGCAACATTTTTGCTCAGCTCAAAACGGCAGAGCATCGGCTGCGCGACTTGGAGGAGCAATCGCGGCAGCTCAAGAGCGATGCCGACTACTACACCCACCTGTTTGCGGAGCTCGATGCGGCCAAGCTACAGGCTGGCGAGCAGGCCGAGCTCGAGGACGAACAGCAGCAGCTCACGCACGCCGAAGAAATTGTGCGCACGTTTGCCAGCGTGCTGTCGCTGCTGCAATCCGACGATACCTGCGCCGCCAAAATGCTTCGCGAGGCCGCACTGCAGCTCGAAAAAATGGGTGCAGTGTTTGCCAAAGCCGAGCCGCTTGCCGAGCGCCTGCAAAGCGCGCTGATTGACGTGAAGGACGTGGCGCACGAGGTGGAGGCCATTGCCGAAGGCACGGAGCTGAACGCCGCCCGCCTCAACGAAGTGAACGCCCGCCTCGACCTGATTTACGACCTGCAAAAAAAGCACCGTGCGGCCACGCTCGACGAGCTGATTGCGGTGCGCGAGCAGCTGGCGCAAAAGGTGAATTTTGTGGGCAACATCGACGATCAAATAGAGGCTGCACGCAAGGAGCACAGCCGCCTGAGCGACGAAGCGCAGCGGCTGGCCGAGCGCCTGAGCGCAGCGCGGCGCAAGGTGTTTGCGGCCATCGAGCAGCACGTAGTGGCCACGCTCAAAGAGCTGGGTATGCCCAACGCCGTGATGAGGGTGGATTGCGCCAAGCTGCCGGCCCTTGCTGTGAGCGGGATGGACGACCTGCGCTTCCTCTTTTCGGCCAACAAGGGGATGGCACCGCAGGACATCGTGAAGGTGGCATCAGGAGGCGAAATGTCGCGCCTGATGTTAAGCCTAAAGTCGCTGGTGGCCTTCACCGGCGAGCTACCCACCATCATTTTCGACGAAATCGACACCGGCGTTTCGGGCGAGGTTGCCGACCGCATGGGCAGCATTATCAGCGAGCTGGGCAAGTTCATTCAGGTGGTCAACATCACCCACCTTCCGCAAATTGCGAGCAAGGGAAAAACGCACTTCCGCGTGTACAAGGATGAGTCGGGAGCTGGCGCCACCACTCATATTCGCCGCCTATCGCCCGAGGAACGCGTAACGGAAATTGCGAAAATGTTGAGCGGGCAAACGGTTACGGAGGCGGCGGTGAGGAATGCGAGGGAGATGCTGAGATGAACGGAATTGGCCTGCGCAAAACAACAAGAAATCGCTCCGCGAAAGCGGAACGATTTTTTGTTGGAGACAATACAAAAATGCCGACTGAGAATGTTAGCAATATCCTCTCAAAAGGTAATCGTTTTTTATTGAAACGCGATGGGGATAGGCAACAAAGTGCCGTTCCTGTGGGACTATCAGCTTGCTACTTGCACGCGGTTACCCACCATCCCCCCATACATCGCCCCCAGCTGCTCCGCCGCCACGCGGCTGCTGTAGCGGGTTTGCGAGAGGGCGAAGGCGCGGGCGCGGCTTCGGGCGTAGAGCGGTGCGTCGGTGAGCAGGCGGGCGAGCGCGTCGGCGAGCGCGTCGCTGCTGTTGGGCGAGTAGGTGAGGCCGGCGTTGTCCACAATTTCGGGAAACGAACCGGCGGCAGGCTCCACCGCCGGACGGCCTGCAGCAAAGGCTTCGCAGAGGTAGAGGCCGGCGCCCTCGTCGAAGGTGATGGGCACGCAAACCACCGAAATATCCTTGTAAAAATCGGCGTGCTGGCTCAGGTTGTAGTCGTCGCTCCACGACACATGGCTCATGTGCGGCGCAAGAATTTTCTTCACGCCGCGCAGGTATTTTTTGTCCACCGCCGTGTAGCCACCGCCCAGCTTCAAACGTAGCCCCGGCACGGTGTTGCGCGACTTGAGCAGGGCAAATGCTTGGGCTAAAATGTGCAGCCCGTTGGCCTCGCACATGCGGTAAAAAAATCCGATGGTGGGCACCTGCGGCTCCATGTTGGCCGCGTATTGCTCCACCTTGATGCCCGGATAGATGACGTCCACCTCGGCAATTTGCGGCAGCTTTTTTTGCGCCTTGTTTTTGTAAAAGTGGCTCGATGCCACAAAGCGGTCGACGTACTTCAGCCCGCTGGCGATGCCCTGCCAAGCCGCGTCGGCAAAGGGTTTTGGCATGGTGTCGACCCACAGCTCTTCGTCCTGCAGCGAGCACACGATGGGGATGTTGAGGCGCTGCTTGATGGCTTTGGCGACGCCCACCACGAGCGTGCTCGAGAGGTGAATTACGTCGGGCTGCTCGTGCTTTTGCACCCACTCCACCAGCGGCAAAACCTGGCTGTGAAAGGCCTCGCCGCTGCCGTTAATCATGGCCAGCGTGATGCCCTCCATGCCGTTGGCCGAGGTGCTGCCCGAGAACGAAGCCGCCAGCCGAAGTAGCGCGGGACTGTTGAGCGCACGCTCGAGCCAGCGCGGCATGTGGTGGCGCTTGTCGAAAAACTTTTGCGCCACGTAGAAGGTGGTTGCCGGAAAAAACAGCGGGGTGTTGCCCTCGAACGATTGGTGCGTGAGCGGCAGGTAGAGCGGCAGCACAATCACGTCGTGGCCTGCCCTGCGCAGCGCGTTGGCGTGGAGGTTGTCGCGAAAGCAGTTGCCGCAGTAGAACGGGTCGCCGGAGCCGGGAACGATGAAGAGAATTTTCAACGTTGAAATAAATTAGCAGTTGTGAGAAATAGAAAAACAAGGGCGCAAAGGTAGATTTTTTTCCGTACATTTGCAGCCTCAAAAAAAAATATTTGTGCAATGGTTACCTTTTTTCAGTCGTCGGAAAGCGTGATGGCAGTAGGCTTGAGCAAGCCTCTTGCGGGGCGCGATGTGGAGAAGCTGGAGTGGCTTTTTTCGGGCGCAAAGCGCGTGGACGCAGCCTCGCTCAGCAGCGCTCAGCTGTACGTGGGGCCGCGTCGCGAAATGGTTACGCCGTGGAGCACCAACGCCGTCGAGATTGCCCAAAACATGGGCGTTGGCGGCGTTGAGCGCATCGAGCTGTTTACGCCGGTGGACGAATCCAGCGCCACGCTCGACCCCATGCTGCAGGCCGCCTACCGAGGCTTAGGGCAGGATATTTTTACGGTGGAGCGCAAGCCCGAACCGATACTCCACATCGACAACATCGCGCAGTACAACCGGCAGGAAGGTCTGGCACTGAGCGACGACGAGCTGAGCTACCTCGAAGGCCTGAGCCGCAAGCTGGGACGGTGCCTCACCGACAGCGAAATTTTCGGATTTTCGCAGGTCAACTCGGAGCACTGCCGCCACAAAATTTTCAACGGCACGTTCGTCATCGACGGCTGCGAAATGCCTGCCACGCTGTTTTCCCTCATCAAAAAAACGACGGCTGAAAATCGCAACCGCGTGCTGAGCGCGTACACCGACAACTGCGCGTT
>JAITOI010000052.1 GCA_031289995.1 Prevotellaceae bacterium
CGCGTAAAAGTAATTTTTGAGAGCTGCCAAAAAGCGGCTGCGTGCGCCGAGAGTTGCAGGTTGTAGGGGGCTTGAAAATTCTTGCAGGAGCACCGCCATGCGCCCTTTACTGCACGAAAATGCGACTACAAAAATGTTCGCAATGTGCTGCAAATCAGCATTATGGTGGGGGGGGGTAGGAAAACCAAAAACCGGCGCGAGCTTGGTAGCGCGTCAGCTGCTGAAAGCGAAATTATATATGGCTTCACATGCATTGGTTTTACAGTGTAGAATTAGCTGGTCAAATAATTAAGCGGCAAAGGTAGTGTATTTTTTCGTGCGCTTCCAAATTATTTTTGTTAAATAAAGTTGTGCGCATAGCTTATATCTTTCAAACCTCGTTATTTTTCTCTTCTAAACAGCGCATTGCGCGAAGTCACGCAGCCTTTTTTTCATCCCTCGTTCCAAAGGTCTTGCCGCCTCAAAATCTCTTCGCTGCTGCGCACCGTTTTTTTTAGCCACTCCAGCAGCAGCTCATCGCGCTCCGCCGGCAATAGCTGCCAGGGCAGGCTGGGCGCGGCTCGCAGGCGTTGGGTGATGTCGTAAAGGCTGATGGCGGCGCAGACCGAAATGTTGTAGCTCTCCACAAATCCGAACATCGGCACGCTGAGAAATTCGTCAGCTGCGGCAAGCGCGGCCTCACTCAGGCCCGTGAGCTCGGTGCCAAAAAGCAGCGCGATGCGACCCTTGCTCAGGTCAATGCTGGCGGGCGATGCAGCCTTGACGTGCGGCGAGGTGGCCACGATGCGGTAGCCCTGTTTGCGCAGCTGCGCAATAGCTGCCGCAGTAGGTTGCGCGTGTTGCGCCTTGCGGTAGCGGTGCAGCGTGAGCCACTTGTGCGCGCTGAGCGACACGCCCTCAACGGCAGCAAAGCTGTTGCGGTCTTCCACCACGTGCACGTCCTGCACGCCCAGCGCCTCGCACGAGCGCAGCACGGCGCTCGCGTTCTGCGGCTGAAAAATATCTTCGAGGCACACCGTCACGTAGCGCGTGCGCTGCTCCAGCACGCGCTGCAGCAGCGCGAGCCGCCTGTCGGCAACGCAGGCCGACAGCGCAGCAATAGCTTGGTGGATGGTGTTCGTGGCGCTGCTCATCTTTGTCCAATTTTTGCCCAAAAAAAGAGGGACGCTCGTTGTCGAGAATCCCTCTCCTTCCGTTAAGGCCATCTTCGTGATTTTACTACGAAAACTGGCTGCCTGGTTTAAACTTGGCAACCTTCTTTGCCTTAATCTTCAGCTCCACGCCAGTGCGAGGATTGCGGCCTGTGCGAGCCTTACGCAACACAACGCTAAAGGTTCCAAAACCAACAAGAGCAACCTTGTCGTTTTTCTTCAGCGTCTTCACGACGATTTCGGTGTAAGCGTCTAAGCCGCGCTTCGCATCGGCCTTGGTCAAGCCAGCCTTTTCGGCAATGGCGTCAACAAGTTGTGCTTTGTTCATAATGTTGTTGTTTTTTTAAAGGGTTTGTAAAACACTAAAAACGCTGGCAAATATACGGGTTTTTAGTTGAACTATCCAAATTTTTTTTGCGATTTCCCAAGATTTTCGCCCGCCGCCGGGCTTTTTTGCCCCAATTAAGGCCGATTAATAGCTGAACGTCAGGCCGTTGAAAAAATATTTTATTTTGGCAAAAAATATCAACAATTTTCTGTTAGCTTCGCTCCAAAGCCCCTATTTGGCCCCTATTTCGGGCTTTGCGCAGCGGCCAAATCCTGCATTGTGGCCACCACTTTTTGCGCCAGCGCGTCAGCTTTTTTTTGCGAGCCGCTCTCGGAGTACACGCGCACCACTGGCTCGGTGTTCGACTTGCGCAAGTGCACCCACTCCTTCGCTGCATCAAAGTCAACGCGCACGCCGTCGACGTCGGTGATGCGCTCCGATGCGTAGGCTGCCTTGATGCCGCTCAACACCGCGTCAACGTTGACTTCCGGCGCAAACGACAGCTTGTTTTTCGACATGAAGTACGACGGAAGCAACGCGCGCAGCTCGCTCATTTTTTTGTTCTGATGCACGTAGTGCGAAAGAAATAATGCCACGCCAACCAGCGCATCGCGGCCGTAGTGCAGGGCGGGAAAAATCACGCCGCCGTTGCCTTCGCCGCCGACGATGGCGTCCACCTCCTTCATTTTTTCGACCACGTTGACTTCGCCCACAGCCGTCGCAAAGTAAGTGCCACCGCGGGATTCGGTAACATCGCGCAAGGCCCGCGACGACGAAAGGTTGGAGCAGGTGTTGCCCGCGAAGAAGCTCAGCACGTAGTCGGCCACTGCCACCAGCGTGTACTCCTCGCCAAACATGCTGCCGTCCTCGCACACCAGCGCGAGGCGGTCAACGTCCGGGTCAACCACGATGCCGAGGTGTGCGCCCTGCTCCGCCACTATCTGCGAAATTTCGGAGAGGTGCTCGGGCAGCGGCTCCGGGTTGTGCGCAAACTGCCCGTTGGGCTTGCAGTTGAGCAAGGTGATGCGCTCCACGCCGAGCGACTCGAGCAGGCGCGGAATGGCCTTCCCGCCCACGGAGTTGATGCCATCGACCACCACGTGCAGCTTGGCTTGCTTGATGGCTTCGACGTTGACCAGCGACAGCTCCAGCACGGCGTTGATGTGGCGTCGTTGCAGGCGAAAATCCATCAGCTCTTTGCCCAGCTGGTCGACTTCGGCGTAGCTGAAGTTGCCCCGCTCGGCAAGCTGCAGCAGGGTTTCGCCGTCTTGCTTGCTGAGAAATTCGCCGCGACCGTTGAGCAGCTTCAGCGCGTTCCACTGGCCTGGGTTGTGGCTTGCGGTGATGATGATGCCGCCGTGAGCCTGCTTGTAGGTTACCGCAAATTCGGTGGTGGGCGTGCTGGCCAAACCGATGTTGTACACGTCCACGCCGCACGATTGCAGGGTGGAGATAACAAGGGCGCTCACCACGTGTCCCGACGTGCGGGCATCGCGCCCCACAACCACCTTGAGGCGAGTGTCGGCGGGGTTTTCCGAGCGCAGCCACTCCGCATAGGCAGAGGTAAATTTGAGGAGGTCGAGCGGCGTGAGGCCCTCGCCAGCGACGCCACCAATGGTGCCGCGAATACCTGAAATGGATTTGATTAAAGGCGTGGTTTGAAAATTTGAAGATTTGAAGATTTGAAGATTTGAAGATTTAAAAATTGCTGTGTCGCACATCGCATATCGGATAGTCGCACGTCGCATAGTCGCACATCCAGCTCAATTTTCAATTGTTCTGTACATGCGTTGCAGCAGCGATTTTATTTTGGTGGCGTACTGCGGGTCTTGCGCCCAGGTGCCTGCGAGGGC
>JAITOI010000105.1 GCA_031289995.1 Prevotellaceae bacterium
GTGTAAGTTGTGCCCCGAATGTGTAGGGACGCGATTAATCGCGTTCCTACTCCGTGCGCAAGACGTGCACCTTTCCACCTTTCTACCATACTGCCATCCCTACGGGATTTCCCCGTTGAGACAAGGTTCTACCTTGTTTCGGCTCTCCCCGCAGGTTCTACCTGTGAAAAGAATAATGTGGAAATCCCATAGGGATGGCAGTATGGTAGAAATGGCAACCCATCCGCGGTCTTGCGCACGGAGCAGAGGTCTCATTCGGGGAACACCTTACACCCGTGCGCCGTGCAGGACGCGCCGCCAACGCTTCGCTATTCCTTGCGGAAAATTGGCGGCAGCTCTGCTGCGTTCAGGATGCGGTTGGCCATTTCCAGCTTTTTCGGAAACAGCACTTGGGACTCGTACTTGTCCAACCTATGGTCGATTTTTACGATTGGATTTTTCCAATCGTCGAACTCTTGTTTTTTCCATTGTTTGTTCGATTATGTGATGTGCGATTATGCGATGTGCGACGCGGCAATCTTCAAATCTTCAAATCTTCAAACCATCCACCTGAGCAAATAGTAGCACCCCATCGCCAGCCCCGCGCTCACAGGAATGGTGAGCAGCCAAGCCCACAGCAGGCTCACGGTTACGCCCCAGCGCACGGCGGTGAGGCGCTTGATGGAGCCTACGCCAATGATGCTGCCGGTGATGACGTGCGTGGTGCTGGCCGGGGCATGCACGTGCTCGGTTACGAACAGCGTGATGGCGCCCGCCAGCTGCGCGCAGAAGCCCTCGAGCAGCGTGATTTTGGTGATGCGGTTGCCCATCGTTTTCATGATTTTCCAGCCGCCGCACATGGTGCCCAGCGATATGGCGGAGAAGCAGCAGATGGGTATCCAGTCGTGCATGTCGTGCATGGAGCTCATCCGCATCCAGGTCGGCAAGTCGGCCTGCGGTGCGGCAATCATGGCCGCAGCGATGATGCCCATCACCTTTTGCGAATCGTTGAGGCCATGCCCGATGCTGAGCGCCGCCGACGAGCAGAGCTGCAGGCCACGAAACCAGCGGTCGGCCTTGGTGGGGTGAGCGCGGCGGGCGAGGTGCATCGTGAGCAGCGTGATGATGTTGCCGGCCACCATACCGATGAGCGGCGCGAGCACGATGAACATCACCACCAGCGCCAGCACGTGGCCGCGAATGGCCGCGAAGCCGTAGGCCGCAATGCCCGCGCCCATGAATCCGCCAATCAGCGTGTGCGACGAGGACGACGGGATGCCCAGCCGCCACGTGAGCAGGTTCCACGCAATGGCGGCCATCAGCCCCGCGATGATGACCAGCGAGGGGTTGTCCACCAGCGTCAGGTCAACGGTTTTCGACACCGTGTCGGCGATGCCGAAATCGCCGAAAACAAGCTTGGCGATGAAGTAGGCAACGAAGTTGAAGAACGCCGCCCACAGCACGGCCTGCGTGGGGCTGAGCACCTTCGACGAAACCACCGTGGCCACAGAGTTAGCGGCGTCGTGAAAGCCGTTGATGAAGTCGAAAATTAGGGCAACGAGGATGATGGTTACGAGCAGCGCCATGAGGTTTTATGCGTATTTGACGATGATGGTTTTGAGAATTTTTCCGACGGCATCGGCGCGGTCGGTGGTGCGCTCCAGCTCCTGCGTGATTTCCTTCAGCTTGATGAGCTCAATGCTGTCTTTTTCGTTCACAAACACGTTGGTGATGAAGTGCTCGTAGAGGTCGTCGGCCTTGTTTTCTGCGTCGTGCAGCTGCTGGCATAAGGCCTTAATTTTCGTGGCGTTTTTCTGCACCTTTTCAAGGCTGTCGATGGCGGCGTAAATCAGCTCGCATCCCTCGCTAATGACCTGCGCCAGCTGCCCCACCACGGGCTGCGGCAGGCCTTGTGGCTTGTAGGTGTCGATGCGCTTGGCGGCGCTGTGCATGCCGTCGAGCACGTCGTCGATGCGCTCACCGAGCTGGTTGATGTCCTCGCGGTCGAAGGGGGTGATGAAGGTGTTGTTGAGCTGGTCGAAGAGGTGGTCGAGGATGCGGTCGCCCTTCGTTTCGAGGTGCTTTATTTCGCGCCGCAGGTCTTCGCGCTCCGCCTCGCTGGGGCTGCCGGCAAGCGTGATGAGCAGGTTGGAGCAGTCGCGAACGTTGGCCGCCATGTCCCGCATGATGGGGAAAAACTTGTTCTCTTTTGGCGCAAAGCGGCCGAAAATTGTATTCAACTTCATAGTGTGTGTGCTTGTTTTTTTCGGGCGCAAAGGTAGTAAAATTTTTATCCGTACCTTTGCCGCCCGAAAAAACAATCGAAGATTATGACCATCTCCCCCCTCGCCACCGTTGGTATTGTGTGCGGCTACTTCGCCGTGCTGGTGCTCATTTCGTGGCTCACCACGCGGCGCGTGCAGGCCGATTCGTTTTACCTCGGCAACCGCCGCTCGCCCTGGTACGTCATCGCGTTTGGCATGGTTGGCTCCAGCACTTCGGGCGTAACGTTTGTGTCGGTGCCCGGCATGGTTGCCGTCAGCCAGTTCTCGTACATCCAAATGGCGCTGGGCTTCGTGGTGGGCTACGTGGTGGTGGCGCAGGTGCTGCTGCCGCTCTACTACGGGCTGGGGCTGACGTCCATCTACGCCTACCTCGGGCAGCGGTTCGGCAAGGCGAGCTACAAAACGGGCGCCGCATTTTTCTTGCTGTCGCGGTTGTTAGGCTCCGCCATACGCCTGCTGGTGGTGGCGGTGGTGCTGCAATCGCTGGTGTTCGACAAGCTCGGCGTGCCCTTTGCCGCCAACGTGGTGCTCACCATCGTGCTCATTTTTTTGTACACGCACAAGGGCGGAATCAAAACCATTATTTGGACCGACACGCTGCAAACTCTCGCGCTGCTGCTCACGCTTGTGCTCTGCATAGTTGGCCTCGCCAAGTCAATGGGGATGGGGCTTGGAGGCGTGTACGAGCTGGTGCGCGACAGCGAATTTTCGCGCACATTTTTCTTCGACGACCCCAACGACAAGCGCTACTTTTGGAAGCAATTTTTGGCCGGCATCTTCACCACCATCACCATGACCGGCCTCGACCAGGACTTGATGCAAAAAAATCTCAGCTGCAAAAACATTCGCGAGGCGCAGCGAAATATGCGCACCTACGGCCTCGCCTTTTTGCCGGTCATCCTGCTGTTTCTGTCGCTGGGCGCGATGCTCTACGCCTTTGCTGCGCGCAACGCCATCGCCCTGCCCGCCTCGCCCGACGAGCTGTTCCCGCTCATCGCCACCGGCGGATTTCTTAGCCCCGTGGTGGGCGTGCTGTTCGTGGTGGGCATCATCGCGGCAGCGTACTCCAGCGCCGACAGCGCGCTGACGGCGCTCACCACCTCGTTCACCATCGACATCCTCGGCATCCCCTCCACCGACCCGCTGCTGCGCCGCAAGCGCCGCTGGGTGCACCTGAGCATGTGCGTAGCTTTTCTGGCGCTCATCATCGCGTTCCGCCGCTTCTACTCGCAGAGCATCATCAACACCGTGTACGACGTAGCCGGCCTCACCTACGGCCCGCTGCTGGGCATGTTTGCCTTCGGCCTCTTCACGCGGATGAAGGTGCGCGACGGCTACGTGCCGCTGGTGGCGGTGCTTTCGCCGCTGCTTGCGTTCGCGCTCAAGCACTACTCGCCCCTCCTTTTTGGCGGCTACCAAATCGGCTTCGAATTGCTCATCATCAACGGGGCGATTACGTTTTTGGGGATGGTTTTGCTGCGCAAAAAATGACGGGAAAAGGGCAGCGCTATTGGCTTGGGGACGTGTCAGATTTTTCCGGCGGTTGGGGCTGGATGTTGTCGCTGGGGCGTGTTCTTTTTTGGTAGGGAGACTTTACTGCTGACCTCACGGGACTCCTGTTGTGCATGGTAAGCCGAAAATATTTGCCCTTTGACTCCACAAAAACATGCTCTTTTTCGGCAAGGTCAAGGTAGGTATCCGTGTAGCTCGACAGCTCGGATGATGATATGATTGTCATGGTGTAGATGGTTTATAGTTGAACAAGAAATCTCGTTAGCGCCCGAATGCGCAAGCGTCGCAAAGGTAGAAAACTTTTTTGGTGTAGCAAAATTTCTGGATTATCCGCCCCTAAGAAACCACAAAAACCGAGCATGAACACCACTGTTCATGCTCGGTTCGTTGCACGTCATTCCTCATTCTCCAAGGCTCGGCTTAGTACGTATGCTCCTCCCTATCCTCCATCTCAGCGCGAGTAATTTTGCGCAAGTCGAGGGCACGCCAGGTGTAGAAAATGTAGGCCAGCACGAAGGGGATGAAGATGGACACCACGCTCATCGTTTTTAGCGTGAAGAGGCTGGAGCTGCTGTTCTCGATGGTGAGCGAGCTTTGCAGGTCGACCACCGAGGGGTAGTAGGCGGTGCCGTTCCAGCCGGCGCACAGCAGCATGGCCAGCACCACGAGCACTGCGCCCGTGCCGGCAAACCAGATGCCTTTTTTCCACTGCGCGGCGAGCAGCGTTTTGCCAATGCCAAACAGCACGCCTACCACGCCCACCAGCAGCGTGATGGCCACGGCTGGCATTTGCAGCAGGTTGAGCGCGTACTTGTAGGGCTGCATGAACACCTGCTTGGTGTCGGGGTTGATGGCAAAGCCGTCTTGCAGCAGCCAGCGCACCACGAAGGTGAGGAAGAACACGAGGAACAGCGCGGTCTCCCACAGCAGGCGACGGCGCGAGGCGCGGCACAGCTCGTCGTCGGCAATGTTGTTGACGAAGTAGAGCAGCGCCAGCACGCGCGACAGGAAAAATACGGCCACGCCGAGTATCACGTTCCACACCACGGTAACGGCTTCGAGACCGTGCCAGGGCGTTGCCCAGCTGGAGATGACGGGCATGGCCACGTTGACCAGCTGCTCGCGGTTGACCACAAATTCGGCACCGTTGAAGAAGGTGCCCACCGCCGTGCCCACAAGGATTGGCGCCAGCAGGCCGTTGGCGAACAGGAAGGCGCGGAAGGTTTTTTTGCCGAGCAGGTTGCCCTTTTTGGCGTTGTACTCGTACGACACCGCCTGCAGCACAAAGCACAGCAGCAGCAGTATCCACACCCAGTAGGCGCCGCCAAAGCTGGTGGAGTAGAACAGCGGGAACGAGGCGAAAAATGCGCCGCCAAACGTAACCAGCGTGGTGAACGTGAACTCCCACTTGCGGCCGGTGGAGTTGAGCAGCATCTTCTGCTGCACCTCCGTTTTGCCGAGGGCGAAAAGCAGCGACTGCCCGCCCTGAACGAACATCAAAAACACCAGTAGGGCGCCCAGCAGCGACACCAAAAACCACCAGTAGTGCTGTAAAATCGAGTAAGTTTCCATGACTTTTTTATTTGAGGATTTGAGGGTTAAGATTGCCGGCTTTAGAGGCTGCGAGCTCGTCGATTTCCGGGCCTTTTTTGATGGCGCTCAGCATGATTTTTACCTCAGCTGCAAGCAGCACTGCAAATAGCGCCACGAAGATGAAAAACGTAAGCTGCACCGAGGATACGGAGAGGTTGGAGATGGCCGCAGAAGTAGGCAAGATATCTTGTATAGTCCAGGGCTGACGTCCTACTTCGGCCACCACCCATCCGGCCTGCCCAGCAAGGGTGGCGGCGGGTATGGAGAGGAGGAAAACCCAGAGCAGCCAGCGCTTCTCGACCAGCGTTTTCTTCCAGCGCAGCCAGCGCTTGCCGGTCAGCTGATCCTTGAAGCCGAACAGCACCGCGAGCGCAAACAGCAGCAGCAAGTATCCGCCCAGAATGACCATTACGCGAAAGGCGTAGAACGTAAGCCCAACGGGGGGTATAGCGTCTGTCGGATGCTTGATGTAGCCCCATCCGAAGTACTCGAAGTTGCGGTTGAGCACGTCGAGATGCGCGGCTTGTAGCGAGTCGTTGTTGGCCTTTTTCGCCTCGCGGTAGCCCGCCAGCGCTTGGATGGCGGCCTGCCCTCGCGCCACCTTTTCATGCGCCGACAGCGCGGTGTCGCCGCAGCGCGTAACGTATCCGCCGTCCATCAAGTTGCGGATGCCGGGCACGTAGGCATCGAGGTCGCGCTCGGCAAAAAACGAGAGCATTTTTGGCAGCTCAAATTTGAAGAGGAAGGGGTCAACGCCATCGTTGTAGGCCTGCTTGCTGGGGTTCAGAATCCCAACGCCCACAAGGCCTGCGCCGTGTTGCCCCTCGTAGAAGCCTTCCATGGCGGCGAGCTTCATGGGCTGCTTTTGCGCCACCTGATGCGCCGAGCCATCGCCCGTCCACACGGACAATAGGATGGCCACGAGGCCAAACAGACCCGCCACCTTGATGCTCGCCATCGCGAATTTCGCCTCGCGCTTTTTGAGCAAAAACCAAGCAGCCACGCCGACCACAAAGATGGCTCCCGTTGCCCAGCCCGAGAACACGGCGTGGAAAAACTTGTTGACCGCGAGCGGCGACAGCGCCACCGCCCAAAAGTCGAGCATCTCGTTGCGCACCGTGTCGGGGTTGAAGTGCATGCCCACAGGGTTCTGCATCCACGCGTTGGCCACCAGAATCCAGTAGGCCGAAATGGTGGCGCCTACGATGGTGAGCCAGGTGGAGGCGAGGTGAAATCGCTTGCTCACCTTGTTCCAGCCGAAGAACATCACGGCGATGAACGTGGCCTCCATGAAGAAGGCGAGGATGCCCTCAATGGCAAGCGGGGCACCAAAAATGTCGCCCACAAACCAGCTGTAGTTGCTCCAGTTGGTGCCAAACTCGAACTCGAGTATCAGGCCTGAGGCTACGCCAATGGCAAAGTTGATGCCAAAAATTTTCATCCAAAACTTGGCGGTGCGCTTCCAGAATTCGTCGCCCGTGCGGTAGTAGATGGTTTCCATGATGGCCTGCACCACGCCCAAGCCCAGCGTGAGCGGTACGAACAGCCAATGGTAAGCAGCGGTGAGCGCGAATTGCGCCCGCGACCACTCAATAACAGCAGCATTAATAGTTTCCATACATTATTTATTTTTGGGGATTAATGGCACGGTTGACTAGCTCGCCCGACACGTAGTCGGCCTTGTCGCTCGGCGTGTCGAGCTGCCCGAGGTAGCTCGGGAAGAAGAACACCCGCAGCACGGCGAACATGATGAAGAGCTTGATGAGAATGATTGCCCACAAGGTTTTGCCGATGGTCATGCTCCGAAATCCATCGCGGTAGAAGGCGTAAACGCGGTACATTTTTAGTCGATATTTTGGGTTGATATTTTGGAAAAATTTGTTCAGTATGTGCTCCTAATTTAGGGCGCGAAGATACGAAAATTTTGAAATCTCAAATCATCACGGAGGCGGGCTAAAACTTTTTTTGAGGTGCTATTCCAATCGTCCTGCCATGCGCACGGGTGAATGGCGTTCCCCGAAGGAGGCCTGTGCTCCGTGCGCAAGACGCGCATTTGTCGTTACCGCAGGCTGCGCTTCGCTTGCCTGCGGTTATGAAAATTGCGTCCCTTCGGGACTTCGCAATGGTATTGCTGTTACCCGCTCGTCGTCATTGCGAGGGCAAAGCCCGAAGCAACCGAAGCACGAAGTGCGAGCTCGGCGAAGCCAATCCAACTTGTTGTTCTTCTTCTTCGGGATTGCTTCGCTCCGCTCGCCATGACGGCGAGCGGGAGACAGCAACACCATTGCGAAGTCCCAAAGGGACGTAATTTTCATAACCGCAGGCAAGCGAAGCGCAGCCTGCGGTAACGACAAACGCACGTCTTGCGCACGGAGCACAGGCCTCATTCGGGGCACAACTTATTCCCGTGCGCCCTGCAGAACGCTTGAACCGTAGAACGATAGGAGTAGCACCTCAAAAAAAAATTTAGCCAGCTTTGTATGCATACCATCGCGCTATCTTTGCGTAAAAAAAAAGATCATGCCAATCGACTTTACTAAAAAAACTTGTAAATTAAAATAAAAAAGATGGCAAAACTATAAATTTGTATAAAAATAAAGAAAATTGTTGGG
>JAITOI010000110.1 GCA_031289995.1 Prevotellaceae bacterium
GCTGTTTTCGTAGGTGTGCGGCAGCGGCAGGATGGAGAGGAACACGTCCTCCTTTTCGACCGGCTGCAGGTGGTAGGCCATTTTGACCTGCGACACGAGGTTGTGGTGGGTCAGCATCACGCCCTTGTTTTTGCCGGTGGTGCCCGAGGTGTAGATGATGGCGGCCAAGTCGTTTGGCCGTACAGCGTAGGATGGCAGCGGGGTTTGGCTCCGGCTCTGGGCATCGTCGAGGAAGGGCGAGGCGAGCGTTTCGAGCATCACGCGAGCTTCTACGCGGGGTATGCTCAGGCCATCAATCTTGGGCAGGGTGCGCTCGGACATGAACACCAGCTTGGTGTCGGAGTGGTTGAGCACGTTCTCAATTTCGGTGCGCGAAAAGTCGGGCAGCAGCGGCACCACCACCGCACCCATCGACACAACGGCCATGTAAGCCACGCCCCAGTTGGGCATGTTGTGGCTCAAGATGGCCACCTTGTCGCCCACGCCCACGCCGTGCGATGCGAGCAATCGCTGCGTGTCGGCAACGCGCTCGCCCAGCATAGAGTATGTCATCGGCTGGCTACCCACAAACGAGAAGCAGCTACGGTCGGCGTGTAGCGCAATGCTACTTTGCAGCATGTGCTGCAGCGTTTTAATTTCTTGCATTTGGTTGTTTTTTTAAATCAGCATCCGTGCGCTATCTTGCACAAAAATAAGGCGCAAAGGTAGACAAATAAACGCACGAATCTGGAATTGTTTTGCATTGTTTTTGTTAATGTTTGAGAAAAAGCGGTTCTACGCCCCGTAAGGCGGCATTACGCCATTTTCCATTTCTTGGCGGCACCGCCTTGTTACAGCCTCATCTTTTCCATTCTCCCACCTCCAAATTTTTCATTTGCCCGTCGGCCACCTCCAGGCGGACGGCGGTGCGCACGGCGTGGATGCCGTACTTTCCGGCGGCGCCGGGGTTGATGTGGAGCGTTCCCAGCTGGCGGTCGAACATCACCTTGAGGATGTGCGAATGGCCGCACACAAACAGCTTGGGCGGACGGCTGCGCAGCGTGGCGGCAATGGACGGGTCGTAGTGTCCTGGGTAGCCGCCAATGTGCGTCATCAGCACGTCCACGCCCTCGCAGCCGAAGCGCTGCAGCTGCGGGTAGACGACGCGAACGTCGGCGCCGTCGATGTTGCCATGCACAGCGCGCAGGGGCTTGAATGCGGCGATGGCGTCGGCGGTAGCGATGCCGCCCATGTCGCCCGCGTGCCACAGCTCGTCCACGTTGGCAAAAAAAGCACGCAGCAGCTCGTCAAACGTGCCATGCGTGTCCGATAAAATTCCGATGTTCATTAGCGTTGGGTAGCCGTTGGTGCAACCTTGTTGGCGGGGATGTTGAGCTCCTTTTTGACCAAGGCCATGATGCTAACCGATTGCTCCTCGTCCCAGTAGGCAAGGGCGGAGTTGCTGGTGTCGTAGATGTAGGTAAAGCCGTTGTCTTTGCCCACTTTTTTGACGGCGTTGGTGGCCTTTTCGACCACCGGCGAGAGCAGCTCCATGCGGCGTTTTTGCAGGTCTTCGGTGGCGGTGGTGTTGAACTCCTGAATGCGGCGCTGCTTATCCTGCAAGTCTTTTTCCTTCGACTCGCGAATGGCTGCCGACCAAGTGCTGGCCTTTTGCTGGTACTCCTGGTACATTTTGTTGAACTCGACCTGCATATTTTCGAGCATCTCCTCGAGGTCTTTGCCGTAGGCCACATACTTGGCTTCGGCCGAGTCGCGCTCGGGCATCAGCGCCAGCAGCTCCTGCCCGTTGATGTGCCCAAATTTGTAGGCGGGCTGCGCCATCGCAACCGTTGTCATGGCTGCCAGCGCAGCGCAAAAAATTACTTTTTTCATTGAATTTATTGGATTATTTTTTGTTGATTTTTTATGCTTCGTTCCACTAAAATCCGAGGCGCTTGAGCACGTCGTCGCTCTTGTCGTAGCGCGAGTTGATGTAGAGCAGTGAGGCGTTGTTGGCCGAATCGAAAATGACGGCAAATCCACCCTCGGTGGCCATGTCCTTAATGGCGTTGTACATCTGGTCCTGTATGGGTTTGAGCAGCTCCTCGCGCTTCTTGAAGAGGGTGCCTTCGGGGCCAAAATGCGTCCGCTGCAGCTCCTTTGCTTCCTTCTCCTTGGCGATGATTTCTTCCTCGTGCTTCTTCTTCAGCTCGTCGGAGAGCAGCATTTTTTCGGCCTGAAAAGTGCGGAACATTTCGTCCACTTTTTTGTAGAGGTCATCCACCTCTTTTTGGTAGCCGGCGGCATACTTGTCCACCTGCTCTTGCGCCACCTTAAACTTGGGCATTTTGCCCAGAATGTACTCCGAATCTACCACGGCGTACTTCTGCGCCAAAGCCGCGCCAGCGCTCATACACAGCATAGCTACGGCAAGAAAAATTTTACGTTTCATGGTTGTCATAATTTGTTTATGATTTGCTAAAAAACAACTACCGCCTTCGTTGCGAAAGCGGGTGCAAAGGTATAAAATTTTGTGGTAATACGGCAAGGGGGAAAAACTTTTTTTGAGGTGCGTGGCTAAAGTGTCCTGCATGTCCAAGCGTCCTGCGGCGCTAGTACGCTTTGATATGCTCCGTGTCGCACTCAATGGTGTCGCCCATTGGCCTCAAAAGGCCGATGCCAAGCTGCTTGGCTTGGGCCACCACCACGTCGTTGACAGGGCAACCGCATCAAAATCCGAGTAATTTCAGCATGTAGCCGTTGTCGAGCGCGGCCTTGTACTGCCTCTTTTTTAGGCTGTACTTGTCCTGCACTTGCGTAAAGAGCTGCAGGGCTATTTTTCTGATGGCTGATAGGTTGCAGGGCAACCGCATCAAAATTCAAACGTCCTGCATGGCGCACGGGTGCAGGCCGTGCCCCGAAGGAGAGCAGTGCTCCGTGCGCAAAGACGCGGACGTGTTGCCCTCCGCAGGCTGCGCTACCG
>JAITOI010000175.1 GCA_031289995.1 Prevotellaceae bacterium
CCCCTCCGTAACAATTTATGGCATTGCTCGATGGTTGTTAACATGTCTTCTTTGGAAATATGCTCAAAAAAATTGCTCACAAATACAACATCCACGCTATTGGGCGGTATTGCCGACAAGTCGGTGGATGCGGCATTCACAACCTCTACATCGGGAGCGGCGTAGCGGCGCACATCGGTATTGATATCCACCGCAATTTTACGGCGGCAATCAATGTTGTTAATGAACTCACAAAAGCCGGCGGCCACATCCACCACCGTATCTTCTCTGCCAACGTAGCGAGCAAAAAAGTGGCGGCACAGCTCGCGCCATAATTTGTTTTTTTCAACCTGCGCTTTGTCGTGAAAGCGTTGCTGGTATAGTTTTTCGAGTTCCATTTTCACCCCCTATTTTTCATAAACTCAAAAATCTCCGCTGCCGTGGTTTTCAAATCGTACTTCCAGTGCCAATCGGGGTAATGGCTGCGGAATTTTGAGAGGTCGGAGATGTACCAAATGTGGTCGCCAATACGGTTGGTGTCGGTGTAGGTAACATTCATTTTTTTGCCCGTAATTTCCTCGCAGAGGGCAATGGCTTCCTTCATGGAGCAGCTGGCAAAGCGCCCGCCGCCTGCGTTGTAAACCTCGCCATGGCGCGGGTTTTGGTAGAAGTGCCAGAACATGTTGATGAGGTCGGCGGAGTGAATGTTGTCGCGTACCTGCTTGCCTTTGTAGCCGAAAATGGTGTAGGGCGCACCGCTGATGGCGCACTTCATCAGGTAGGACAAAAAGCCGTGCAGCTGCGTTCCCGAGTGCATTGGCCCGGTGAGGCAGCCGCCGCGAAACACGCCCACGTTCATCTCAAAGTAGCGCCCGTACTCCTGCGCCAGCACGTCGGCAGCCACCTTCGATGCGCCAAACAGCGAGTGCTTGCTTTGGTCGATGCTCATGGTTTCGTCGATGCCGTTTTTGTGGTAGGGATGTGTTTCGGCAATTTCCCAACGGGCATCGAGCTCCACCAGCGGCAGCAGGTTTGGCGTGTCGCCGTAGACCTTGTTGGTGGAGGTGAACATGAACACCGCTTTGGGCGCGTGCAGCCGCGTGTTTTCGAGCATATATGACGTGCCGATAGCGTTCACCGCAAAGTCGGTGAGCGGCTCCTTGGCTGCCCAGTCGTGGCTGGGTTGCGCGGCGGTGTGCACCACCAGCGCAATGTCGTTGCCGTATTGCCGAAACACCTTTTCGACGGCGGCAAAGTCGCGGATGTCGGCGGCTACGTGTCGGTAGCTGGGCACCTGCTCTTCGAGGCGTTTTTCGTTCCACGCGGTGGAGGCTTCATCGCCAAAAAAGTAGGCGCGCATGTTGTTGTCGATGCCCACCACCAAGTCCATTTTCTTTGCAAAAAAACGGACGGCTTCGCTGCCGATTAGCCCCGCAGCGCCGGTTACGATTGCGATTTTCATAAAAATTTGAGGATTTGAAGATTTGAAAATTTGAAGATTTGAAGATTGAAAAATTTGAAAATTTTACGCAGATAGTATTGGTTTGAGCAGCGCTTCATTACTTTTCAGCCACTCGTAGATGTCCGTCAAAATGGCTTCCATGTTGCGCTTGGGCATCCATCCTGTGGCTGCTGTCAGGCGGCTGTGGTCGGTGATGTAAATGGGGATGTCGCCTACGCGGTTTTGCGCAACGCGGGCAATGGGGATTCGGTTGCCGGTAATTTTTTCGCACAGCTGCGTGAGTTCGAGCAGCGAGAAGCTAACAGCAGCGCCTCCTCCGGCGTTGTACGTTTTTCCTGCCATGCGGTCAAAATGGTTGATTTCGTAGTCCACCAAGTCAAACAAATCGAGGATGTGCATGGCATCGCGCACCTGCTTACCCGAGCCGTTGTAGCCAATGTACGACAAGCTTTTTTTCCAAAAATGCTGCGCCATCCAGAGCACCACCACGCCTTGGTCAACCTTGCCCATTTGCCGCGGACCTGCAATCACACCGCAGCGGTTCACCACCGCCTGCAAGCCGCAAAATGCTTGGTATTCCTGCAACACCAGCTCCGATGCAAGCTTGGTGGTTCCGTAGAAAGAGCGAGCTCCTTCGAGCGGAAAATCTTCGGCCACGCCCTGCGAGCTTGTCAGCTCAAAGCGCGTGGTGCCTTCGGTGTAGGGCAATTTTTCGAGCTGCGCGATGGGAAATACGCGGCTTGTGGAGAGAAAAATAAACTTCGCCTTGTGCGCTGTTGCCACGCTCAGCAGGTTGATGGTGCCGTTGAGGTTGGTGTTGATGAGGTAGTCGGTGGCGCCGTTCAAACCCGCCAGCACAGAGGGTTCGGCGGCAGCGTCGATGATGAAATCGAGCGGCTCGTCGAAGCGTAAATCTTCCTTGTTGCGGATGTCGCCATGCACGAACTCAACGCCCACGCTTTTCAGGTAGGGCAGGTTTAGCTCCGCACCGCGCCGCTTGAGATTATCCAGCGCAACGACTTTGCTGTGGGGATATTTGCCTTTCAGCATAAACGCAAGGTTGGCACCCACAAACCCCGCCCCGCCTGCGATGAGGATAGTCATTATTCAAAAATAAAGTGTCATCTTTTGGTGAAAAAAACGGGGCAAAGGTATAAAAAAAATGCGACGTGCGATATGCGACGTGTGACGTGTGACGTGCGATATGCGACAAGACAATGCGATGTGCGACGGGCATTGTCGCACATCGCATATCGCATTGTCGCATTGTCGCACGTCGCATATCGCATTGTCGCACGTCGCATTGTCGCACATCTAAATTTCTATCGTCAGCACGGAAGCATACTCCTCCTCCGTTGCGGTGATGTTCCACGTGTAGCGGGTGGGGTAGAGCAGGTCGAGGCGCTTGCGCAGGTTGGCCAAGCCGATGCCGGACTCGCTGCAGGGCGCGTCGGTGCGGGGAAAGCAGCTGTTGCGCACGGCGCAGCGCACGTGGCCGGATGTGGCCTCGATGGCGATGCAAATGTGTGAGGGCGCGGTGGGGCTTACGCCGTGCTTGAAGGCATTTTCGACAAGCGTGATGAACAGCAGCGGCGCAATGTCCACGTCGCTACTCTCGTTGTTGCGCGGAAAGTCAAGCTCCACGCGCACGTTGGCGGGCATGCGGAGCTTCATCAGGTCGCAGTAGTCGCGCATAAATTCCAGCTCTTTGCGCAGCGGAATTTGCTTTTTGTTGGCCTCGTAAAGCTGGTAGCGCAGCATGTCGCTCAGGTTGTGCATGGCAAGCTGGGCGCGGCTTTGGTCGAAGGCGATGAGGGCGTAAATGTTGTTGAGCGAGTTGAACAAAAAGTGGGGGTTGAGCTGGCTTTTGAGCTGCTGCAATTCGGCCTCGGACTTGGCCGTTTCGAGCGCATCAATTTGCGACTGCATACGGTAACTGCGCACGGTAGCCTTGATGGCCACGGCGGCGCCAACCACCATGAGGTGCATGGTGGCGCTAATGATGAAGCGAATTTCGGACGAGGGGCCGGAGTGCATGTGCGGCGCAAAACCTTGTCGTCGCGACGGGCGGTTGAAGTGGTCAAAGTGGTCGGAGTGGTCAAAGCGGTCGAAATGGTTGGCGTGTTCGAGGTGGTTGAGGTGGTCGAAATTTTGCTCCGCAAGCTCCGAAAAAAAGTACTGCTGCAGGACGCTTGTAGCCGGCACCAGCACTACGATGCAGGTGAGGTTGATGAGGATAAACTGTGGCAAATTTTTGCTGAACAGCAGCCGCTCGGTGAGCCAAAAATAGTTGAGGTAGAAGATGAGCATGTAGCTGGGCAAGTTGGGCAACATGCGCATCGTGTGCAGCTGCAAGGCGCGGTCGGTGTGCTCGCCGTTGAGGTACGAAAAAAGCGGCGGCAGGCAGAACATGACCACCCACAGCAGCACGTGCACGAACGGCTCGGCGATTGTTTTTTGCTTCATGGAGCTCTGCAATGTGTGTGCCATTTTGGAGTGCTTTTACTTGCTCACTAAAATTTCTTTGCGCACGCAGCTCACGCCGGTAAAGATGCCGAAGCCACCGGCCACGTTAGCGTTCACCTCGGTGAGGGTTTGCGAGCTGCGGCTTTGCTCGCTGCGCGTGAGCAGCGCGGCGTACTCGGGCTGCACGCGGCACAGCCTGATTTCGTGCCTTCCAAAGTACGAAAATTGCATGGGCGAAAGCATCGTGAGGCTGTCCTGCAAAAGCGCGTCGGCGGTGGTGCGCACAACGCCCGAGTCGATGAGGAGCACGCTGTCGGGGTTGAAGCAGCGCGTGGTGAGCACGTAGTAGTCGCGCTCCGAATTGCTCCACGAAATGGTGATGCCGGTCATGCCTCCGCCGCCGCCAAAGCCGCCACCACCAAAGGATGGCACGGTGATGGACGAGGAGGAGAAAGCCACATTTTGCGGCAGCGCGGCGAGCTGCGTTTCGGCGGTAACGTCCTCGCCATCGTAGGAAAAATGCAGCGCGTAGAGGTGCTCGGGTTGCGGAATAAAATCGCTATCGCTCGCGTACACGCCGTCGCCTTGCGGTGCGAGAAGGCAAGCGCTGCCGAGGGTTTCGTCGCGCACGGTGATGGCGAGCTGGTCGATGTTTTCGCCCGAAAATTGTACGCCATCGCGGTAGGGGATGAGCGTAGAAATTTTGAGGCGCACCGGCTCATCGGAATACAGGTAGCACTCCACCACCGGCCGGTCGCTGAACTCCGCTACCAGCGTGGGCTGGCACGCGGCAAGAAGGAGCGAAAGGTGGAGCAAAAAAGTTGGAATTTTGCGCAGCTTATTCATCATTTTTTTGTTATTTAATCACGCGTAATCGCAATCACATTGTCGCATTGTCGCACGTCTCACGTCGCATAGTCGCACGTCTCACATCGCAAAGTCGCACGTCGCACATTGCGCAATTGCGCCGCAAAAGTAGCTCAATTTCGTCGCACCGTAAAGCGCGGTGGACGTATCAGCGCGGAGTGCCGACGAATGCCCGAATTTTGACGATGGCCGCTGCTTGGCTGCCATACTATTAGTTTTTGGCTCTCCAAACTTTCATATTGTAGCTATTTTCGGGGTGAAATGTGCGTTTTTGAAACTGTTTTTGCTTCGCGCCGCGAAATTACTAATCTTATCTGCCAGATTTGCTTACAGTTTGTAAGCAATTTATTTTGCGAGGCCCAAAAGCCGCCGCTGAACCGGAAGAAATCCTTAACTTTGCAGCCTTTTTCAACCAAGTTTTCAACCCTAAAAAAAGTAATGGAAACGATAAAATTTTACAGCGGAGAGCAATTTCCGCTTGAGCTGCACAAGGTGCGCGTGGTGCAAAAGCTGAACCTCGTGCCCATCGAGCGGCGCCTCGAAGCCCTGTACGAGGGCGGTTTCAACACCTTTCGGTTGAGCACCAAGGACGTGTTCCTCGACATGCTCACCGATAGCGGAACCAACGCCATGAGCGACATGCAGCTCTCGGCGATGATGCACGCCGACGACGCTTACGCCGGCTCGCAGAGCTTCTACCGCCTGCTCAAGGCCGTGCAGGACGTGCTGCGCAAGCAGTACTTTTTGCCCACCCACCAGGGGCGCGCGGCCGAGAACGTGCTGACCAAGGCCTACATCACCAAGCCCGGTGCGCTGGTGCCCACCAACTACCACTTCACGACATTCCTTGCCGACGTTACGATGTACGGCGGGCGCGTCGTGGAGCTGCTCTACGACGAGGCTTTCAACATCTCGTCGAGCCACCCTTTCAAGGGCAACATGAACGTGGAAAAACTCGATGAAGTCATCCGCGAAACGGGCGCAGAAAACATCCCGTTCATCCGCATGGAGGCCTCGACAAACCTGATTGGCGGGCAGCCCTTCTCGGTCGAAAACCTACGCCAGGTGCGCCGCGTGGCGGACAAGTACGGCATCCGGCTGGTGCTCGACGCAAGCCTGCTGGGCGAAAATGCTTACCTCGTTTTGCAGCGCGAAAAAGAGTTTGCCAGCTCCAACATGGGCGAGGTCATTGCCACCATGACCGGGCTGGCCGACATCGTGTATTTTTCGGCGCGCAAGCTCAGCTCGTCGCGCGGCGGCGGCATTTGCACCAGCAGCGAAAAAATATCGCGCGAGCTCGAGGCGCTCATCCCGCTCTTCGAGGGCTTCCTGACCTACGGCGGAATCTCGGTGCGCGAAATCGAGGCGATGGCCGTGGGGCTGTACGAAACGCTCGACGAGTCGATGATTTGCCAAAGCCCCAGCTTCATTGCCTATCTGGTGAACGGTTTGGTGGCCAAAGGCGTGCCGATGGTTACCCCCGCCGGCGTGCTGGGCGCTCACGTGGACGCGATGCGGATGTGCGCTCACATTCCGCAAACGCAATACCCCGCAGGCTCGCTGGCGGCGGCGTTTTTCCTCGTGTCCGGCGTGCGCGGCATGGAGCGCGGCTCGGTGTCGAACCAGCGCGACGCGGAGGGCAACGAAACCTACGCCGACATGGAGCTGCTGCGCCTCGCCGTGCCGCGCCGCGTGTTCACGCTTTCGCAAATTAAGTACGTCGAAGACCGCATGAAGTGGCTTTACGACAACCGCCAGCTGATAGGTGGGCTGCACTTCGTGTACGAGCCGCCGGTGCTGCGCTTCTTCATGGGCGGCATGGAGCCGGTGAGCGACTGGCCGAAAAAGCTCATGGCGAAGTTCAAGGCGGACTTTGGGGAGAGCTTGTAAATTTCGGGTTTCGGCCTTCAAATTTCGGATGGCAAGCGAAGCAAAAATTTTACCCTAACACTGTTTCGTAAAAGAAATCAAAGTCATGGTTGGTACTTGTGCGAAACAAATGGGGTGTGGAGACGGGGCGTGCCCCGTCTCTTTTTTGTTGCTACTTCTGCTGTTGTGAAAAAATCATAATGATGCGGCGAAAAAATCGTAATGATGCGTCGAGTATCTACATGCGTATGTAGTGAGTGTCTACATGCGTATGTAGTGAGTGCCTACATGCGTATGTAGTGAGTGCCTACATGCGTATGTAGTGAGTGCTTACATACGTATGTAGTGAGTGCTTACATGCGTATGTAGTGAGTGCCTACATACGTATGTAGTGAATAGCTGCATCCTTGAGGTTTTTTCATCCCGCCCGTAGGGAGTTG
>JAITOI010000214.1 GCA_031289995.1 Prevotellaceae bacterium
GACGAGCGACGTGTGATGTGCGATGTGCGACGGCTCGACGTGCGACGTGTGATTTGCGATGTGCGACAAGACAGTGCTGTCTTGTCGCACATCGCACGTCGCACGTCGCACGTCGGCAATCTCACGTCGCACGTCGGAAATCTCACGTCGCACAGCAATTTTCACCAGCACATCATCATTTCCGCTATCGTTGAGCCGCACCTCCACCACGTAATTTTCCACGTAGGGCGTATTGTCGAGCACGTCGAAAATGGCGGGCGGGTAGAGCGTGGTGCCCTTGAATTTGAGCATGTGATTGGCGCGGCCCACCACCGGGCTTACGCGCATCGTGCTGCGCCCGCAGCGGCACGGCTCGGGGTGGAAACTCACGAGGTCGCCGGTTTTGAAGCGCAGCAGCGGCATGCCCTCCACGCCCAGCGTGGTAACAACCAGCTCGCCCACCTCGCCGTCGGCCACGGCTTCGCCACGCTCGTTCACCAGCTCGCAGATGATAAGCTCGGGGTGGTGGTGCCCGCCGCAGCCGCACTCGCACTCGGCAAACGTAGTGGCCATCTCGGTTGAGGCGTAGGTGGAGTGCAGCTGCAAGTCCCACTTTTCGCGGATGCGCTGCCCCAGCAGGTTGAGCGAAAAATCTTGCTCGCGCAGGTTTTCGCCGATGCACACCGCCTTGCGGATGCTCGAATTTTTGTAGTCAATTCCGTGCTCTTCGGCGTAGCGAATGATGTGCAAAATGAACGAGGGCACGCACATGATGGTGGTGGGGCGCAGGCGACGAATGGTGTCCCACTGCAGCTCGGGGATGCCGTTGCCCACGCGCACAATGCCCGCGCCCAGCTCGCGCAAGCCGAGGAAGTACGCCAGCCCAGCCATGAAGCGCTTGTCGATGGTGGTCATCAGCTGCACCACGTCGGTGGGCTGCACGCCGGCGCAGAGGAACGAGATTTTTTCGTTGTACGCCAGGCGGTCGAGGTCTTTGTTGGTCATCGCAAAAGTAACGGGGTCGCCCAGCGTGCCCGAGGTGGTGATGTAGTCGATCACCTGCACCGGCGGCACGCACAAAAAATCGCCGTTGTGCTGCTGCAAATCCTGCTTGGTGGTGAACGGAATTTGGCGCAGGTCTTCCAGCCGCACTACCTTCGCCACGTCAACGCCACGCTCAAAAAACATGCGGCGGTAGAAGGGCGAATTGGCGGCAAGATACTGCAGCGCGGTGCGCAATTTTGCTTCCTGAAAATGCTTGATTTCGGCGGGAGAGGCGTGCTCAATGGCGGGGGATTTCATGGCTTGTTTTGTTCAAAAATAGCTGGGTAAATTTTAGCGCACGGCCGCTTTCATCCACTCCAAAAAATCCTCCTGCCAGCCCGTGGTTTTGCCGTTGGGCTGAATGCCGAAGCCGTGTCCGCCGTGCCCGCTTTCGTCAACGAGCAGCAGCTTGTGGGGCACGCCCTTTGCGGTGAGCGCAGAGTCGAGGCTCAGGCTGTTGTGGTAGCTCACGGTTTTGTCGCCGGTGCAGTGCAGCAAAAAGACATGCGGCATATCGGGCCGCACGTTTTGCTCGAGCGAAAACGCTTGCGCCTGCTGCGGCGTGTAGCGTTTGCTGAGTAAATTTTTGCGCGATTTTTTGTGCACAGTGGCCTCGTTGCTCATCGTTACCACGGGGTATATCATCGCCGCAAAAGCGGGGCGCAGCAAGGCTTTGGGCGTGATGGCAAGCGGGCCAACGAAGCAGGTGTCGAAGTAGGTGGCGGCCGTTCCCGCCAGATGTCCACCTGCCGAAAAGCCCATCACGCCTACCTTTGCGGGGTTCAAGCCGTAACCAATGGCGCCCTCCTTTACGATTTGCAGCGCACGTTGCAAATCCTGAATCATGGCGGGATGATGGTTGCCGCGCCGCGCCGTGCGGTAGCGCAGCACAAAGGCCGTAAGACCTTGCTCGTTGAGCCAGCGCGCCACGGCGTAGCCCTCGTTGTCCATGTCGAGCCAGTAGTAGCTGCCACCCGGGCAGATGATGACGGAGATGTCCGACGTTGGCTTGGGTGCGCTGAAAACGTAGAGCTGCGAGCGCCGCATTTTTCGCGAAGGCGGGCTGTCGCCCCAAAGCGCAACGACCTCCTGCGCCGCCGCCGATGAGCTAACAAAAACGAGGCTGGCGAGGAGTAGCCAGCAGCTGCGGTTGAATAAATTGCGAAACATCAGCTATTTTAGCGCCTTTTTTAGTTTAGTGCCCAGCTCCTTGCCCAGCTCGCCAAACCCACCTTTCATTCTTGCAAACTCGTCGGAAGAGAGTATTTCAGGGTTGTAAATATCTTCCAGCTTAAGCATTGCCAGCGCATTGGTTTCGCCGGTCTTTACAAAGTCGAAAAAGGCTTTCAGCTTTGCCGGATGGGAAAACGGACCCGCAAAGTTGCCCGGGTCAACATCCTCAACGGTTACGACGATGGTGTAAGCCGCATCGGGATATTCGCCCAGCTTGAAGCTGAAATTTTCCAGCTCGTAGCTGCAATACCGGATAAAAATTTGCTTAAACGTATTGCGACCCTCGCCCTCCCATTTGGCTTTCCATTCGCTGACCTCTTTTTCCGCCTCGGCCTCGGAATCTGCCCGCTTCGTTTTTTCTTTCAGATAGCTCTCCTGCGATTCGCCGTCGAAGGTGGTCGCCTCGAAAACAAACACAATGTTCACGTTGTTCTGGCCTTTCAGAAAATCAACAGAACCTTTGATTTTTTGTGCGTACGCAAACGTTACGCTTGCTGCGCAAAGAACAGCCAATAGTACTTTTTTCATGACATTAAAAAATTTTAAATAGATAAACTCGCTCTACAACCGTGTTGGTTTTTCGCCGCAAAAGTAGTAAAAAAACGAATAGCAAAAACTTTTTTTGGGGCAAAAACAGGGCAACCGCATCAAAAATTAAGCGTTCTGCATGGCGCACGGGTGTAGGCCTGTGTCCCGAATGAGGGCTGTGCTCCGTGCGCAAGACCGCAGATGTATTGCCGTCCGCAGGCTGCGCTACCGCTTGCCTGCGGTTATGAAAATTGCGTCCCTTCGGGACTTGCAACAACCATTTTGACAATTGCATCACTCGCTCGTCGTCATTGCGAGTCCCAATAAAAAATTTCAGACAGGCAAAAATGACGAGTATTTCCGATTTCGTCATTGGTAGCGGGTAACAGCAATACCATTGCGAAGTCCCGAAGGGACGCAATTTTCATAACCGCAGGCAAGCGAAGCGCAGCCTGCGGACGATGACCAGCTTGCGTCTTGCGCACGGAGCACAGGCCTCATTCGGGGCACGGCCTGCACCCGTGCGCACGGCAGGACGCTATCAATTTTTGATGCGGTTGCCCTGGGGCAAAAACTTTTTTAAGGCGCTATTCCAAGCGTCCTGCATGGCGCACGGAGCACAGACCTCATTCGTGGAAAAACCTACACCCGTGCGCCATGCAGAACGCTTAAAAAACCTATGCCCCACCAAGGCGCAGCGCCCTCCACGCAGCGCGGATAGCCTTTGCCGGATAGCCGTACACCAGCGCCAGCAAGCACAGCAGCGTGTTCAGCAGGCTTATCCTCGCGCCGTCGGCAACGGGGCGGTAGTGCGACACGCGCTCGCCTTTGGGCGCGTAGCGAACGCGGATGGGAACGGACGCAATGCCGATGTTGCGCCAGGCGCAGCGCACCAGCATCTCCAGCTCCGCCTCGTAGCGCGAGCTGAACGAGCGCAGCCGCTTCATCCGCCGCAGGGGGTAGAGGCGAAAGCCCGACTGCGTGTCGGGCAGCGAGCGTCCCGTTTGCAGGGCGAACCAAAAGTTGGAAAACCGGTTGGCAAACGTGCTCCGGTGCGGCATGTTGTCCTGCTTCAAAATTCGGCTGCCCACCAGCAGCGAGTCGGGGCGCTCCTTGGCGGCGTTCACGAACAGCGGGATGTCGCCGGCGTAGTGCTGCCCGTCGGCGTCGATGGTGAGGACGTAGCGGTAGCCTTTTTGCGCAGCAAAATCAAAGCCCTTGCGCAGCGCGTAGCCCTTGCCGCGATTTTTGGGGTAGGCAATCACGTCGATTTTTTTGTCAAGCTGGCGCAGCAATTGCCGCAGCACCTCCGCCGTGCTGTCGGTGCTGCCATCGTTGACCACCACCACCGGAAACGAGTGCTGCAGCACGTCGCGGAGCACCTGCGGCAGCGTGGCGGCGTTGTTGTAGGCGGGAATGAGCACGCAGATGTCGGCTTCGCGAGCGCAACATTTGTCCACCGGATTGGCGTAGATGTTGAGAAAAATCGGCTCGTCGGCAGCGCATTTGAGCCGCTGCAAAAATTTTTCTTTGTCCTGCGAGCTGTACTTATCGGCGTACTTGCTGGTGCTGGAGCGCAGGTCGTGGGCCACGTAGTTGCTGGCGTGAAGGCGGTAGATGCTGTAGATGCGAGCGTCGAGCAGGTCGGCAACGCGCTTGTAGAACACGTTTGGCGCGGCGCCGTTGCGCAATGGCAGCAGCTCGTCGCGGCGCAGCGGCTCGCCGATGGCGAAGTGCGCGTTGCCCTTGGCCTGCGTGATGCCGGTGAGCACGCTGATAAAATCCTCGTCCTTTTGCTTCACGTATTTTTCGCCGTTGCGGGTGTGCAGCAGCTCTTTTGTTTTCAGCATATCGCAAGGCTCCCACTCGTACGAAACCGCCACCGGCACCACGTTCAGCTCGTCCACCGCCTGCACCAAGTCGCTGCCACCGCTCATGCAAAACATTTTGATAAGCCCCTGCTCGGTGGCGTCGTTGCCGTTTTTGGTGCGCCCGTTTCGCTGCGCAATCCACACCGACTCTTGCTTTGCGGTAATCAGCTGGCGGATGTACTCCGATAGGTGCAGCGAATTTTTGTAAAATTCGCGCGGGATGTCGTTGCGCACCACCTTGAACATTTTGTTCGATTTGCCAATGTCTATCAGCAGCTGCGAGCTCATCAGGTTGCTGCCAAACGTGATGGCCAACGAGCGGAACCCTTGCACATACAGGGCTTGGCTGAGCAGCGAGGCGTCGAGCACAATATCCCGATGGTTGGAAACGAAGAGGTAGTATCGGTCGCGAGCCAAGCGCTCTATGCCGCTGTAAGAGTACGTCGCGATGGAATTTTCGATGACCTGCTCGTTGAAATGCAGCATCACTCGCGCCTGAAAATCCTCGGTGGTAGCGCAGCCGAGCACGATGGCTCTCACCTCGTCAACGCTCTTGTTGGGAAACACAAATCGCGCCATCGCAGGCAGGTACTCGCTGCCGGCAATGCGCTTCATGGCGTCCGCAATTTCGGACGGATGGTAGGGACAGATGTCGTAAAATTTATTCAATTCCAGAAGTCGTAAAAGTTAAACCATTGTTCGGGGTAGCGCCGCACAACGCGCTCCAGCTCTTGCGCGTAGGCCGTTGCCAGCTGCTGTATTTTTTCCTGCCGGCTGGCCGCATCCGCCAGCAGCTGGCTGACGAAAACGCGGTAGGCCGTGCTGCTTACTTTCATCGTAAAAACCGTGAGCACCGGCACGTCGAAGTGCGCGGCAAGCGCAAAGGCGCCCCGCGGAAAGCTGGCGCTGCCGTTGAGGAAGCGGCAGCTGACGCTCTTGGCGCTGCCAAAATTTCGGTCGCAGGGCATGCTCACAATTTCGCCCTTCGACAGCGCATCGTTGATGGCAAAAATATGCGACATATCGCCCTGCACCGGATGCAGCGTCACGTTGTTGAGCGTTTGCGCCCGGCGCCGCATCAGCTCTTGGTTTTCGCCGCCAAACACCAGCGCGTTGATGCGCTTTTTTTCCTGCCGAAACAGGTAGCCGCCCATCTCAAAATTGCCCACGTGGGCGCTCGCCAAAATGAAGCCTTTTTCGCCCTCGAGCAGCCGCAAAAAATGCTCGTTGCCGCTCACCTGCACCTCAAAAAAATCGCGGCGTCCGGCGTACATCGCAAAGCGGTCGAGCATGCACTGCCCAAAAATAAAGTGGTTGACGTAGGTTTTGTAGAGGGATTTGAGCGGCGCAAAATTCCACTGCTGCCGAAAGTAGCGGTAGATGGCCAGCATCCGCTGTCGCGCAAAAATCATGTAAAACGGCACCACCAGCGCCATCACCACGTAGGCCACCGTAACGTTGGTGAGGCGGAACAGCGCCACCAGCGCCCGCTGCCCCAGGCTGCCGCCGCCGGTAACGCCTGCCCACTTTTTCTGCGGTTGATGCTCCATTTTTTTAGCGCAAATTCTTCAGCTCCGCCTCCGACAATTTCCTGTACGCATTCGGCTGTGGCTGGGGGTTGAACGTTACCTCAAAAATTTCTTCGCCGTAGAACGAGAGCTTGGAGTTGTTGTCGGCGTTGCACTCGAGGTATGCAATGTCGGCCAGCGCAAGCCCTTTGGCGGCGCAGATTTGCTCGGCCAGCGACCGTCCGGCGTAGGTTACGGAGGTGCCCGGATTGTCCTGGTAGAGCTCGGTAACCATCACCATTTTTTTACCCTGCCGGTCTAAAATCCGCAGGCCGCACTTCGAGGGCAGCTCCCACTGCCCCTTAAATTCAAAAACTTCGTCGTAGTATTTTTCGGAAACTTTCATTTTAGCCAAGATTTTTAGCGGGCAAAAGTACGAAACAAAAATGAGAAACAAAAGAGCATATTTTTGACCTAAAACTTTTCTCCTAAGTTTTGAAATATTTGGAAAAAGTAGTAGCTTTGCCGCAAATTAATTTAGAGCACTATGTTAGAACAAGCCCCCGTAATGGCAAGTAAAAAAGAAGGTTTGGAGGCCGCCAAACTTCTTGTAAACGGTGAAGCCATTGGCCTGATTGAAAAAATCAACGGCGAGTACCTGTATTGGGATAAGGTGAAATACCTGACCAAAGAGCGGCAGCTTGAGAACAAATTTTTATGGCTTGCAGCCAAGCAGGTACGGGCGCTCAGCTACAAAAAAATTCAGCTCGGCAGCTACATTTTTCGGTACGTGGTTACCGACGAAATGTTTGAACTGCTTCACGAGCTGGATAGGAATATCGGCGACGGCTCGGACTTGAAAAACGTCGTACCCTCGCACCAAAAAAACAGCTTTGTCGTGAGCTCCATCATGGAGGAAGCCATTGCGTCGAGCCAGCTGGAGGGGGCGTCCACCGCGCGGAAAGTGGCCAAAGAAATGCTGTGGAAAAATGACAAACCCCAAGACGTAAGCCAGCAAATGATAGCGAACAGCTACCACGCTATTGGCCACATAAAAGGCAACGCGCAGCACGATTTTTCAACGGAACGGCTCAAAGAAATTCACCGGCTGATGACCGTCGGCACGCTGGACAATCCCGACGAAGCAGGAAAAATAAGGCACCGAAACAGGGCTGCTGCGAACAGCGGCATCGCAGTGCACACGCCGCCTGCGCACACCGAAGTCAAAAATCTGCTGCAAGATTTTGGCATGTTTTTCAACAAGTCCAACCACCACTTCATTCACCCCATCGTGAAGGGTATTATCATCCACTTTTTGCTGGCGTACATCCAACCATTTTCCAGCAGCAACGGGCGCACGGCACGTTCGCTGCTCTACTGGTATCTCATCAAGCAGGGCTACCAGATGGTGGAATATTTGTCCGTTTCGCGGCTCTTTTACAAAAGCAAACGGCAGTACGAAAAGGCGTTTTTGTGCGCGGAGTGCGACGAAAACGACCTCACGTATTTCATTCTTTACCACCTGAAAATAATGAAAGAAGCGCTGGAAGAAATGAAGGCGTACCGGAAAAGAAACGTCGCCGAAAACAGCAGCGTTGTGGCGCTCACGCAAGCTCCCCACCTCAACCTGCGGCAGGCGCAAATGGTGAAGCTGCTTACCGAAAGACCCGCTGCGGTGCTCACGGTAAAAGAAGCCGAAACTCGTTTTGCCATCTCCAACCAAACCGCGAAAAACGACTTGACGGCATTGGTGCAGCTGGGCATCCTCACCGAATTTGCCATCAACAAGCGCAAGTCGGGCTATGCGAAATCGAAGGATTTTGATGTGAAAATTCTGCCATAAATTTTAGAGAAAGACTATCCTATGAAAGCACAAAGCAAACCATTCCTATTCGAGCGCAACACAGCGTGGGAGCCAGCTGGCGAGGGCGTGCGCCGCCAAATTATGGGCTACGACGGGCAGCTGATGCTGGTCAAAGTGGAGTTCCAAACAGGCGCTATCGGCACGCCGCACACGCATGTCCACTCGCAATCGTCGTTCGTCGTAAGCGGCAAATTTGCAATCACCATCGAGGGCGAAACTACAATGCTATCCCCCGGCGATGGCTTTTACGTTGAACCCAATGCCCTGCACGGCGCAACGTGCATCGAGGCAGGCGTGCTGGTGGACGCGTTTAGCCCTGCGCGTGCCGATTTTCTGGCGAATAAGTAAGCTGGAGCTGGGGCTGTAGGCTAAAATGCTGCTGCAATTTCAGGCGATTTGTAGCAGGTTTTTTTTGCGCCGCATACAATATTGGCAAAGGTTGCCACGTTCCTTATGGGCACAAAAAAATCTTTTGCGATGAAAATTCCTGTGAAATTCCTGGTGTTTTGCCTTTTCTTTTGCCTGCTTAGCATTTGCACACAGATTGAAGTCAACAAGGCGCGGCCCGCAAAGCCAAGGCAGCTCTTTGTTGGCTCGCCAAACATAAGCTGTGAAAGGGATACGGTGGTGGTTGCTCCTGCGATATAGATGTGCAATTTACGATTGTGCGATTTGCGATAGCAGCCTTACTGAGCACGCAAAACAATCTTGCCTGTTTGCAGCCCTTTTGCTTTGGCCTCAAAGGTAATGCTACCCTGCGTTTCGGAGGATTGCACAAGGGCGGTTAGCAGGCCTCCGAAGGCGTGCATTTGCGGCA
>JAITOI010000002.1 GCA_031289995.1 Prevotellaceae bacterium
TTGCCGCTGCTCTGCCCAACCTTTACGCCAGCCAAGCGCCCCTTCAACGCGGTTGAAAGGTTGGCCACAGGGATGTCCTGAATGTCCGTCGCCTTCATGCTGGCCACCGCGCCCAGCATGTTGGCGCGCTTCACCGTGCCGTAGCCCACCACCACCACCTCGTCGAGCGCTTCACCCTCGGTGCTCAGCGTAATGTCAATCGTGGTGCGATTGTCAACAAAAATCTCAACGTTGGGGTAGCCCACAAACGAGGCCACCAGCGTTGCGTCGGGCGCGGCAACAATGCTGTACGTACCGTCAACGCCCACCATGGCGCCCACCGTAGTGCCTTTAACCACCACGCTTGCGCCAACCATCAGCTCGCCTTTGTCGTCAATCACCTTGCCGGTAATTTTGCTCTGCGCCAATGCCTGCATGCACAGCATGCACATCAACGCTGGCAGCAACATTCTTGCGTTGCGCAACGCAAGGCCTATCCTCGAAAAGAGTGTGTAAAAATGTGTCATCGCGAAGCTCTGTTTACAAAAAAAAATCCAACTTTTATCGACTGCTACTCTGCCTAACCTTATTGTACTTTTTACAATAAGTAGGCGCAATATTATGTTTTTTTTTCGTAGCATCCAAACGTTTTTTCGAGTTTCATGTTTTTACACAAAAATAGCTTCAAATTGTAAGTAAAATGGGGTATTTTGCTTACAATTTGAAACCTGCAAAGAGGATATTTTCTATTTTTTATTCGTTTTCGGTTCCTCTTGCGGAGCAAAAAATCATGGTTCAGGACGGCAAAAATGAGGCTTGCGTCCACAGCGGCTCGCTATCCCAATGGTTGAAAAAACCGAACTTGTAGATGGGTAGGCTGGGGTGGGCGCGGATGAGCTCAAGAATTTTCGCCCGCACCTCGTACGACTTGCTCAAAAAGCTGCACAGGTAAACCATGCATGACATGGTTGAAAACGGCTTGTCGAGCTGACCCTGCTTGAGCGGCTGTGCGAACCACGCGCCGGCAGGGTTGTTGAGCTGCATGCTTGGGCGCTTAATCATGGTGCGGCTCCACAAGCGTGCGTGATGGGCAACCATGTTGCGCAGGTAGGCAATGGCCTCGAGCCAGCCAGTAAAAATGGGTGGCGAGTTTATGCCCATTTCGTTGGCAATGGTAGCCTTTTCGGGCAGCTGATCTTTCAGCGTTGTGTACAATTTTGAAAGCACTCCCATGGAGGCAACCTCCAGCATTTTCCACGCATCAACAGGCTGCTCCGGATAGCGTCGTTGCTGGTCTTTGATGAAAATTTCTTTGCTGCGCTTGAACTCTTTTTGCAGCTCGTCCACCACCCGAAGATGCACAGTTTTTTTCACGCCGCAAACAGTTTTTGTGTCCACCTTGAACAGCGCCGGATCCAAGTACCACAGCCCGCCGTAGGCGATGGAGAAGTGGTAGATGAGCTTCGTGCGCAGAGCGATTTCTATCTGCTCAATACCGCCAAATAAAATGAGGCGTATGTCGCGGTCGAAATCGTAGCGCTCCATGATGTCCTCGAAGTTCGTGTTGGGTTGCAGCAGATGCAGTGAGGTGTCGATTTGCTCGTCCCACCAGTAGCCTTTCAGACGGTAGTAGCTCACATTTTTCAGACGTTCGTACGCCTGTGCTTCGTCGTTGAAAATCATGCCGCGCTGCTTGAGCAAAGCAATTTGGTTGGGAATGGTAAATGCCGGTTTGTTGTTCATGATGGCATAAAAAAAATGACCCGCCGCTGTTCTAATGGGAAGCTAAACGGGTACTGTTGGGCGCAAAGGTACGACTTTTTTTTGAACTACCAAAATTTTTGGCAAAAATGGCTAAATCTTTTTTTGAGGTGCTATTCCAATCGTCCTGCATGGCGCACGGGTGTAGGTTGTGCCCCGCACGTGTAGAGACGCGATTAATCGCGTCCCTACACATTCGGGGAATGCCTTTCACCCGTGCGCACGGCAGGACGCTTGGACATGTTATCCATATCACTGTCGTGAATAGCACCTCAAAAAAAAATTAGCCAATTTTCAAATCTCTTGCTAGGCGGCCTTGTGCGAGGCAATTTTAAATCTTAAATTTCAAATCTTCATCACCTCCATCACCACCCGCGCCGCACGCTCGGAAGGCAGGCCACCGTTGGGGTTGAGGTGGCTCAGAATGTGCTGCGCGTGCTGCACCTGCGCTTGGGCAAGGTCGGGATGGCAAAGTAGGGCGAGGGCTTGCTGCGCGATGAGGTCGGCACGGCAGCGCCGCAGCGTAAATTCGGGGATGACAAACTCCTGCGCCGCGATGTTGATGAGGTTGGCGTAGCGCGTGGCAACCCAGCGCTGCGCAATGAAATTGGTGAGCGGGCTAAAGGTGTAGGCAATGAGGTGTGGTGTGCCGCAAGCTGCCAGCTCGAGCGTTACTGTGCCCGAAGCAGCGATGGCGAAGTCGGCGGTGCGAAAGGCATTGTAGCGCTCGCGCTGCCCCTCGATGATGCAGTAGGGCGCGGGCATGTCGGCAAAGGCGCGGCGCAGCTCGTCGGCAATGGCTGTCACGGTGGGCGCCACCACAAACAGCTTGGGAAAATTTTCGCGCAGCTGCGCCACCACTTTTTTGAAAATGGGCGCCAACTTTTTCAGCTCGTGGCGACGGCTGCCGGGCAGCACGCACAGCAGTCTTGCGCCTTGCGGGATGTGGTGTTGCTGCCGAAATGCGACGAGGTCGTCGGTGAGGTTGGCAGTATTTTCGAGCACAGGATGACCCACGCAATCGCAGTGCAGGCCGTACTTTTCAAAATATTGCGCCTCGTACGGCCACAGCGTCATCAGGCGGTCGATGAGCTGGGCGGCGGTGCGCGCGCGGCCTTTTTTCCACGCCCACACCTGCGGCGCAACGTAGTGTACCACGGGGATGCGGCAAGCTTTTTTCTTGAGCCGCTTGAGGAGGCTGCTCACGAAGCCCCAGCTGTCAACCGTAACAATGACGCGGGGTTGCAGCCGCTCAATGTCGGCCACTACCTGCCCCATGCGCTGCAGGATGAGCGGCAGCCGCGGCAGCACTTCCATGATGCCCATCACCGACGTTTCGGCAATGTTGAAGAGGCTCTGGAAGCCAAGCGCAGCCATCGTTACGCCGCCTACTCCGGCGAAGCGAAAATCGGGCTGTGCAGCGCGCAGCGACTGCATGAGCCGCGAGGCTAAAATATCGCCCGACGGTTCGCAGGCAAGGAGGTACACAAGCATGTTTTTGAAAAATTTTTTACGCCACGAAAGTAGCGATTATTTCAGCCCAATGCAAATGTTTTCGGCGGGTGCAGAGCAAGCACGAATTGGGGCAAGCAAGAAAAAATTAAAAATTTATATTAAACTTAGCGCCACAACGTGCACCAGATTGAAAATAATTCGTAACTTGCGGCGTCTTTTTCAAGGAAATAGCACTAAAAAAATATTTTTTTCGACCAACACAATATCTCATGAAGCCAATAATACCAACGGTTGTAGCAATTTTGCTCAGCGCCTCAAGCGTCGCTTTTTCGCAGGTAAAACTCACGTTTAACCCTGCGCAAAAAACGACGTATGAGTACTCCACCGAGCTGGACATCGACGTGGCGCAAACCGTGATGGGGCAAGCGATTCCGATGAACCAGAAGATGAAAATTTTGTACCAGCTGCAGGTGCTCGAACGTAGCAACGAGAGCATAAAAATTCGCTGCACGTACACCTACATGCAGCTCTCCTCATCAAGCCCCAGCCCAATGGTACCAAAGCTTTCGTTCGATTCGCGCACGCCAAATTACAAGACTCCAATGGACAGCATGGTGAGCGTTATGCTCGGCAATTTTATCGGCAAATCGTACGTGGTAGAAATGTCGCCAACCGGCGCTGTACAATCGATTGCGGGCATGAAAGAGATGCTCGGCAGCGTGTCGCAAAACAACCCAATGCTCGCCTACATGACGCAAATGTTTAGCGACGATGCGCTAAAACAATCGCTCGAACAGTCGTTCCGCATCTACCCCGAAACGCCCGTCAACATTGGCGACAGCTGGGATGTGAAGCAGGCCATTGGCATGAACGGCATGAGCGTTGACAACCTCTCCACGTACACGCTGAAGGACGTGAAGGACGGCGTTGCCACGCTCGACATCCTGTCGAAAATGGACTACCAGCTGACCACGCCAATGGAGGGCACGCTTCGCGGCAGCACCAGCGGCAGCATGGATGTGGACTTGAAAACAGGCTTGCCCAAGCAGTCGCTATCGGCGATGAAGATGAGCGGAAAATTCTCTGCGCAGGGCATGGAAATTGAAAATGAAACCACCGCGAAAACAAAAATTTCGGTGGTCGAGATGAAGTAAAAAAGTAATGTAAAACTAATCGATAACACGCGCACACACTATGAAAGTACTAATGTTTGGGTGGGAGTTTCCACCCCACGTTGCAGGAGGATTGGCGACTGCGTGCTACGGCCTCACCAAAGGCTTGGCGAAGCACGGAGTGGACATGATTTTTGTTGTTCCCAAAGCTTACGGCGACGAAGACCAAAGCGCCGTACGCGTGCTGGGCGCCGAAAGCATAACATTTGACGGGCAGGAGAGCGAGCTCGAAGAGCTGTGGCAGCACCTCGTTTACGTGGAGGCAGGTGCTACGCTGCTACCCTACCTTTCGCCCGAAGAATTTGAAAACGTCACCTCGTACAACGAGCGCAGCGGCGCCATTAGCCACACCTCGCACTACCACCGCCGCTTTGCGTTCAGCGGCGGCTACGGCAAAAATCTGATGAGCGAGGTGGCGCACTACGCCCTGCTTGCGCACTCCATTGCGCAGCAAAACGAGTTTGACATTATCCACGCGCACGACTGGCTCACCTACCTCGCGGGCATTGCCGCCAAGCGCGCGTCGGGCAAGCCGCTGGTGATACACGTGCACGCCACCGAGTTCGACCGCAGCGGCGAAAACGTGAACCAAACCGTGTTCGACATCGAGCGCCGCGGCATGGAGGCTGCCGACCGCGTCATCACGGTGAGCAACCTCACCCGCAACATCGTCATTTCGCGCTACGGCATTGACGCTGCGAAGGTGGTAACGGTGCACAACGCGGTTGATTTTAGCGCCAAAAATTTTGAGAATATGGAGCGCGGCACCGACGAAAAAATTGTTACCTTCCTTGGCCGCATCACGTACCAGAAAGGTCCCGACTACTTTGTGGAGGCCGCCAGCAAGGTGCTCAAGCGCTGCAAAAACGTGCGCTTCGTGATGGCCGGCAGCGGCGACATGCTCAACCGCATGATTCGTCGCGTGGCCAAGCTGGGCATTGCCGACCACTTCAACTTCACCGGATTTTTGCGCGGCGCGGACGTGGAGCACATGTTTGCCGTGAGCGACGCCTACGTGATGCCCTCGGTGAGCGAGCCGTTCGGCATATCGCCGCTCGAAGCTATGCGGGCGCACGTGCCCACCATCATCTCGAAGCAGTCGGGCGTGGCCGAAGTGCTCCAGCACGCCATCAAAATCGACTTTTGGGACGTTGACGCAATGGCCGACGCCATCTACGGCATCATCCGCTACCCCGCACTCACCGCCATGTTCAAGCGCATGGGCGACGAGGAAGTGAACGCGCTCAAGTGGGACACCGCAGCGCTCAAAGTGAAGACAATTTATGAAAATACTGCACCATAATTGAACCATAAAAAACAGCTGAATCATGAAAAAAACAATATGCTTGTACTTCCAAGTTCACCAACCGTTCCGCCTCAAGCGGTACCGCTTTTTTGACATCGGCAAAGACCACAGCTACTACGACGAGTTCGCCAACCGCACCATCATGCGCAAGGTGGCCGAACGCTGTTACTTGCCCGCCAACGCGCTCATGCTGGAGCTCATCAAGGAGTACGGCAAGGCGTTTAAGCTGAGCTTCTCCATTTCGGGCATGGCGCTCGAACAGTTTGCGCTCTACGCGCCCGACGTGCTCGACAGCTTCAAGGCTTTGGCCAAAACGGGATGCGTAGAATTTTTGGGCGAAACCTACGCGCACTCGATGGCCGTGCTGGCCAACGAAAAAGAGTTTGAGCGGCAGGTGCGGCAGCACAGCGACACCACCGAGCTGCTGTTTGGCCAGCGCCCCAACGTGTTTCGCAACACCGAGCTGATATACTCCGATGCCATTGGCGCCAAAGTGGCCGAATTGGGCTTCGCCGCCATGCTCACCGAGGGCGCCAAGCACGTGTTGGGCTGGAAAAGTCCCAACTACATTTACGCCAACGCCATCAACCCTCGCCTGAAAATTCTGCTGCGCAACTTCCGCCTGAGCGACGACATTGCGTTCCGCTTTTCCGACAGAGGATGGGACGGATGGCCGCTCACCGCCGAGAAGTACGCCAGCTGGCTCAACAGCGCTGACAAAAAAGAGGAGGTGGTCAACCTGTTTATGGACTACGAAACGCTGGGCGAACATCAGTCCTTCACGTCGGGCATCTTCAACTTTTTGCGCTACCTGCCGAGCAAAATTTTTGCCAAAACCAGCTACGAATTTTTGACCCCGTCGGAAACGGTGAGCAAGCACCAACCCGTTGCCCCCATTAGGGTTGAGCATCCCATTTCGTGGGCCGACGAGGAGCGCGACCTCACCGCATGGCTGGGCAACGAGCTGCAAGACGAGGCGTTCGGCAAGCTGTATGCGCTTGCCGGCAACGTCATCGCTTCCGGCAACGAGGCCGCCATCAAGGATTGGATGATGCTGCAAAACAGCGACCACTTCTACTACATGTCCACCAAATGGTTTAGCGACGGCGACGTGCACAAGTATTTTAACCCGTACGACACGCCCTACGACGCATTTATCAACTACATGAACGTGCTCAGCGACTTTGAGCTTTGCATCGAAAAAATGACCAATGGGGGGCAAGCTGCTACCTCCTCCTTGGCCTTAAACACTGACGTAGCAACAAAAAAAAAACAAAAAACAATCATGGCAACAACAAAAAAACCAGCTGCAAAACAACCCGTTGCAGCAAAGAAACCCGCGGCTAAGCCAGCTGTAACGAAGGCTGCACCCGCAAAGAAGGTTGCGGCACCTGTGAAGAAGGCTGCCGTGCCTGCGAAGAAGGCGGCGCCCGCTCCTGTAAAGAAGGTCGCCGTGCCCGCGAAGAAGGCTGCACCTGCAAAGAAAGCCGCCGTGCCCGCTAAAAAGGCTGCACCTGCGCCCGCAAAGAAGGCTGCCGTGCCCGCGAAAAAGGCGGCACCTGCACCTGCAAAGAAAGCTGCCGTGCCCGCGAAAAAGGTTGC
>JAITOI010000013.1 GCA_031289995.1 Prevotellaceae bacterium
AATAACGGTGCGTTTTTCTACGCCTCGAACTACAGCGTGGGCGTGAATATTTTTTTCCGCATCAACCAAATTTTGGCCGCTATGATGAGCAGCGTGCAGGGCTACAGCCTGAGCATGGAAGAGGTGCACCACACCGAAAAAAAAGATGCGCCAAGCGGCACTGCTATTACGATTGCCGAGCTGATTATGGCCGAGCTGAAGGGCATAAGCAAGTGGGTGAACACGGCGGCGCACGCCGACAACGAGCTGCCCATTGTTTCGCTACGCGAGCCTAACGTGCCCGGCACGCACACCGTGCGCTACAACAGCAGCGTGGACGAAATCACGCTCACACACACCGCCAAAAGCCGCCGTGGTTTTGCGCTGGGAGCGGTGCTGGCAGCCGAGTTCCTGCAAGGCAAGCGCGGGTGCTACGGGATGAACGACATGCTCTCCGAAATTTAAAAATTTGAAAATTTGAAATCTGAAATCAACTGCGTGCAATGAAAAATTTTTTTAGCAACCGCTGGGTCAAATTCGGCATCGCTGCTGGGCTGTACATGCTGTGGGTGGTATGGCTGGGCAACTACTGGTTCCTGCTGGGCCTGCCTATTATCTTCGACCTCTACATCTCGAAAAAGGTGCGCTGGGCGTTCTGGAAACCCAAGAAGGACGCCAGCGGCAAGCGCAAGCGCAACGTGGCTTTGGAGTGGTTGGACGCCATCATTTTTGCGGTGGTGGCCGCCACCTTCATCCGCCTGTTTTTTATCGAAGCCTACACCATTCCTACGTCGTCGATGGAGAAGACAATGATGGTGGGCGACTACCTCTTCGTGAGCAAGGTGGCCTACGGCCCCAAGGTGCCCAACACGCCGGTGGCCATGCCGCTGGTGCACCACACCATGCCGTTCACGCAGTACACGCCGTCGTTTTCTACCATCATCCAAAACCCCTACCGCAGGCTGCGAGGCTACAGCAGCGTGCAGCGCAACGACATTGTGGTGTTCAACTTTCCCGAAGGCGATACCGTTGTTGCCGAGCGGCAAAACGAGAGCTACTACGCGCTGGCGCGACAGTACGGCCGCGCCGCCATTTGGAAAAATTATACCGTGCTGGCACGCCCCGTCGATAAGCGCGAGAACTACATCAAGCGCTGCGTGGCGCTGCCCGGCGATTCGCTGCGCGTGGAGGCCGGACAGGTGTTCATCAACAGCGAGGCGCAGCCTACGTTTCCGCAGATGCAATACAACTACTACGCCAAAACCAACGGCACCGCCATCAACTCCAAGCTGCTCGACGATATGGGCATCCCCAAGGCCGACCGCAGCTACAACGCGTCCTACAACATGTACGAGATGCCGCTCACCGCAACCGAGGCCGAAAAAATCGGCAAGCTACCCAACGTGCTGGGCATGGTTCGGCGCAACAACACCGACCCCGATGCCTACCTGCTGCGCGTGTTTCCGCAGGTGGACACGCTGGGCTGGACGGAGGACAACTACGGCCCCATCTGGATTCCCAAGCAGGGCGCCACAGTACCGCTCAACAGCACGTCGCTGCCCTTCTACCGCCGCATCATTGCGGTGTACGAAGAAAATTTGCTCGTAGAAAAAGACGGAAATATTTACGTCAACGGCATTGAGGCCAGCACCTACACCTTCAAGCAGGACTACTACTGGATGATGGGCGACAACCGCCACAACTCGCTTGACTCGCGCTTCTGGGGCTTTGTACCCGCCGACCACGTGGTGGGCAAAGCCTCGTTTGTGTGGCTCTCGCTCAGCCCCGACCGGAAATTCCCGCTCAACATTAGGTGGGGACGGCTGTTTAGGTTTATCTGAGCTTGTGACTTGGAAATTAAAAGTGCAGTGCGTACCTTTGGTCGCAACACTCATTGCAATTTCAACAAAAAAATTATCACTCAAAAAAATTATCAGCTATGCAAAAATCCATCATCTTTCTCCCGCTTATGAGCCTCTCTATCGCAGCCGCAGCGCAAAATCTCGGCGAAAAAGATTTGCAAGACATCCGAGCTAGCTTCAAGCTCGACAAGCCCACCGCGGCCATCCAAAACGCGCTCACCAACGACGCCTCCATCAAAACGCAGGCGCTCAACCGCGAGCTGCAGGGCAAAATTGACCACTACTTTAAGTACCGCGTCAAGGTCAAAGGAATTACCGACCAAAAAAGCTCGGGGCGATGCTGGATGTTCTCATCCCTAAACGCTTTGCGCCCCCTTGTCATCAAAAAATACAGGGTCGAGGAGTTCGATTTTTCGCACAACTACCTCTACTTTTGGGACATTTTTGAAAAGTCGAATCTCTTCCTCGAAAACATTATCGGCACCGCCAAGCGACCGTTCGACGACCGCGACGTGGAGTTCCTTTTCAAGGCGCCCATTGCCGACGGCGGCCACTGGAGCTTCTTCTACAACGTGGCCGAAAAATATGGCGTGGTGCCGCAAGAGGTGATGCCCGAAACCGCCCACTCCAACAGCACCTCCGAGATGCGCAGCCTGCTCAACGAGCGGCTTCGCGGTGGCGGATACAAGCTGCGCCAAATGGCCGTCGCAGGTAAAAAAACGCCCGAGCTGCAGGCCGAAAAAAAGGCCATTCTTGCCGATGCCTACCGCATTCTGGCGCTGTGCCTGGGCGAGCCGCCCGTGAATTTTACGTGGCGCTACAAAACCAAAGGCGACACCATCAAGGAGCTGAGCAGCTACACGCCAAAGCAGTTCTACAAAGAGATTGTGCCCAGCGACTACTCGGCCAGCAGCTACGTTATGGTGGTCAACGACCCCACGCGCGAGTACTACAAAATGTTCGAAGTTGAGAGCTGCCGCAACTCCCACGAGGGCATCAACTGGTGCTACCTCAACCTGCCCATCGACGAGCTGAAAAAGGCTGCGCTCGCCTCCATCAAGGCCAACGAAAGCCTTTACGCAGCCTGCGATGTGAACAAGCAGCACAACCGCGAAACCGGCATCCTCGACCCCTCGATGTACAACTACCAAGCCTTGCTGGGCACGACTTTCGACATGGACAAGAAGGCTCGCATCCTCACGTACCAAAGCTCCTCGTCGCACGCCATGCTGCTCATGGCCTGCGATACCGACAACGACGACGTGCCCACCAAGTGGGAGTTCGAGAACAGCTGGGGCGACAAAGCTGGCAACAAAGGCTACCTCACGTTCACCGATAGCTGGTTCAACGAGTACCTGTTTTGCATCGTGGCGCATCGCCGCTTCCTTAGCGACAAAGCCGTTGCTGCGCTAGGCCAAAAGCCCACCATTCTGCCGATGTGGGACTACATGAATTAGCTGCCGCCGACAAAGGCAAAGCAAAGAAAAAGGGGACATGCGTTGGTGCATGTTCCCCTTTTTTTCGAGCCTTACTTTTTGTGCTCCTTAATGATTTTGCGTGCCAAATTCAGCATGGTTGGGTCGTCAAACGTAACCA
>JAITOI010000028.1 GCA_031289995.1 Prevotellaceae bacterium
TCGGCTTTCGGCAGGTCAAGGGTGGGCAGCAGCTCGTCGAACATCACGCGGTGCACAAACGGGCCAACCACCTCGTGCTCGCAGGCCTCGCGCACGGTGTTGAGGCCGCTCAGGTAGGCCACCGGCGAGAGGACAGTGTGCGGGCCGTTGAGCAGCGTAACCTTGCGCTCGTGGTAGGGTTTTTCGCTGGGCACAAACAGCACGTTCAGCCCCGCTTTGTCGGCCGGAAATTCGTTGGCCACGCTTGCCGGAGCCTCGATGACCCAGAGGTGAAAAATTTCGCCTTTCACCACCAGCTTGTCCTCAAAGCCAAGCTGGGCTTGGATTTCGTTGATGCTGTCCTTGGGGTATCCGGGCACAATGCGGTCTACCAGCGTGCAGTAAACGCCGCACGAGTGCTCGAACCAGGCCTTAAATTCTGCGCCCAAATTCCACAGCTCGATGTACTGCTCGATGCACTTTTTGAGCTCCTTTCCGTTGAGAAAAATCAGCTCGCAGGGCAGGATGATGAAGCCCTTGTCGGCTGCGCCGTTGAAGGTTTTGAAGCGGTGGTAGAGCAGCTGGGTGAGCTTGCCGGGGTACGATTTTGCGGGCTTGTCGCTCAGCTTGTCGTCGGCGCGAAACGCAATGCCCGCCTCGGTTGTGTTCGAGATGACAAAGCGCATGTCGGGGTTTTCGGCCAGCTGGAGGTAAGCGTCAAACTGCGTGTAGGGGTTTAGCCCGCGGCTGATGACGTCTATCAGCTGGAGGCTGTCCACCTGCTTGCCTCCGTCGATGCCTTGCAGGTTGAGGTGGTAGAGGCCGTCTTGCGCGTTGAGCGCGTCCACCATGCCCTGCTCGATGGGCTGCACCACCACCACGCTGCTGTTGAACGCGGCCTTCCGGTTCATGTTCCACACAATCCAATCCACGAACGCGCGGAGAAAATTTCCTTCGCCAAATTGGATAATTCTTTCGGGTTGCAAAGTGGCTGCAGGAGCGGTTTTGCGATTAAGAGCTTGCATAATTTTTTTTGGTTTATTTTCTTACTCAACATCGAATGGGTAGACCTTGTAGTCGTTGATATTTTCCCTGAACAGGATGTCGATGGGCATGTAGCAAACCAGCGGTGGCGTTTGCCCCAGCACGAGATGCTTCACCAGCGCCATGATGCCGTAGTAGCCCTGCAGCTGCGGGCGCTGCGCGATGAGGCATTCCACCGTGCCGCTCTTGAGGTATCGCACGTTGCGCTCGAGCAAGTCGTAGCCAATGGCGCGGATGTTTTTCAGCTTGTGCGTTTCCAAAAATTTTCCCACGTGGTAGATGCGCGAGTTGAACATGATGATGCCGCGAATGTTTTGGTCGCTCTCGAAGGCGTTCAGCAGCAGAGCTTCGTTGCCCTCGTCGTCGTTGTGGTGCAGGTTGGCGCGCACCATGGTGTAGTCCGATTCGAGCGAGTATTTTTCGAGGTACGACAGGAAGCCTTCCTCGCGCCGCGCCGTTTGGTTGGAGCCACCCACGTTGTTGCCATCGCGCATCATGTGCACCAGCAGCAGGCTGGAGTGCTTGGGCAGGTTGGCGAGCATAATTTTTGCGGCCACGTAGCCGCTCTGGTACGACTGCTGGCCGTAGTAGGCGAGGTTGTTGACGCCGTCAACGTAGGAGTCCACAAACACGAAGGGGATGTTGCGGTCTTCGAGCTCCTTGGTGAGCTTGAGCACTTCGCGGCGAAAAAACGGCGCCAGCAGCACGCCGTCGGGGTTGAGGTCGAGCAGCTGTTGGGACATGCTGGCAAACGATTCGCGGCTGTACTGGTTGAACTGCAGCAGCTCGGTTCGCACGTGGTAGTCGCCCACCTCTTCTTCGGCTCGCACCATGCCTTTGAGCAAGTCCGACCAGTAGTCGCCGGCCTGCACTTCGGGCAGCAGCGTCGCCAGCTTGCAGTCTTTTTTGATGGCCAGCAGCTGCGCCATTTTATTGGGTTTGAAGTGCATCTCGGCTAAGATTTTTTCGATGCGCTCTTTGCTCTCAACGGCCACGCCGCCGCGGTTGTGGATGACGCGGTCAACCGTGCCCGGCGACACGTTGGCCAGCACTGCGATGTCCTTAATGCGAATGCGGGAATCGTCGGGTGCGAGGCTGGAAATTTTATTGGCTGCCATAGTAAAAAAATGGGGTATAAAAAAATGACGACGAATAATGAAACCTAAAATCTAAAACATGAAGTAATTAAAACGGCGGCAAAGGTATAAATTTTTTGTGTAATGCGCAAAATTCCTATCTTTGCAACTTTTATTAGGCTGCTCTGCGGCTGTTATGTGTTATACTAAACTCGTTTATTTTGGATATTCCCTTTACGTCTCTGCCTGCCGCCATCGTTGCGCTGCATCGCGATTTCGATGCGCCTTTTGCCCTTGTGGGCACGCTGGTGGTGCTCATTTTGCTTGTCTGCTCTGCCCTCATATCCGGCTCCGAAACGGCCTACTTTTCGCTCACCGCAGGCAACGTGGATGCGCTCGAAAAGCGCCACAGCAAGTCCGCCAAGTTCGCGCTGCGCCTGCTACGGCATCCCGACTACCTGCTCGGCACCATTCTCATTGTCAACAACGTGGTCAACGTGGGCATCGTTATTCTCTCGTCGTTCCTCACGGAGCGCTTGCTGGACTTCGATTCCGAGACGCTTAAATTCGTCTTCGAGGTGGTTGTCATCACCTTTGTGTTGCTGCTGTGCGGCGAAATTTTGCCCAAGATTTTTACGCGCTACAACCCCACTTCGTTTGCGCTGAGCGTGGCTCAACCGCTCTACGCAATCTCAATGCTGGTGCGGCCTTTCAGCTTTTTGCTGGTGCGCTCCACCTCGCATGTCAACCGCCGCATTAGGGGTCGGCCCACCGATAATATTTCGCTCAACGACCTCTCAACCGCCCTCGACGTAACGCGCACCGAGAGCGCCGAAGACCGCAAAATTCTTACCGGCATTGTCAAGTTCGGCAACATCGACGTGCACGAAATTATGACCCCGCGCGTGGACGTCGTGGCGGTGGATATTGGCGAGGGCTTTAAGGATTTGCTCAAGCTCATCGTGAAGTGGGAGTACTCGCGCTTGCCGGTGTACGACGAAACGTTCGACAACGTCAAGGGCGTGCTCTACATCAAAGACCTGCTGGCGCACCTCGAAAAGGACGACAGCTTTGCGTGGCAAGCGCTCATTCGCCCCGCGCTTTTCGTGCCCGAAAATAAAAAAATCAACGACCTGCTCGAAGAGTTTCAGGCGCAAAAAAATCACCTTGCCGTGGTCGTTGACGAGTACGGCGGAGCCCTTGGTATCATTACGCTCGAGGACATCTTGGAGGAGATTGTCGGCGAAATTTCCGACGAGTCGGACATGGAAGAATTGCCCTACAAAAAGCTCAACGATGGCACCTTCCTCTTCGAAGGAAAAACGCTGCTCAACGATTTTTGCAAGCTGATGAACCTAAGCAGCGACTACTTCGACGACATAGCCGGCGCCTCCGAAACCCTTGCTGGCGTGCTGCTCGAGCTCAAGGGTGACTTCCCCAAGCAGGGCGAAAAAATTTGCTACAAGCAGACCGCATTTACCGTCAACTCGTTTGACAAACGACGTATTCAAAACCTGCGCGTGGCCTTCGACAAGCAGGCTTCTGCGCCGCAAAAAAGCTGAACTTTATGCGCACCATCACACCACTATTTTGGGCACTCAGCCTGCTGATTTTTGCCTCGTGCGGCAACCGGCAAATCTCGCCAAAGCCCCGCGGATACTACCGTATTGCCATCCCCAGCGAGCACCGCTACCTGCCGCTACCATTTGCCAGCTACCCCTACACGTTCGACATCTCGACCATCGCCAAAGCCACGCCCAGCACCGAGCTGGGCAGCGAACCCTACTGGCTCGACCTGGCCTATCCCGACTACAACGCCAACGTGTACCTCAGCTACAAGCACGTGAACGAGCGCGAGGGATGCGCCAAGTTCATTGAGGACGCGCACTTCCTCGTGTACCGCCACACCATCAAGGCCGACGGCATTGCCGAATCGCGCTACGAAAGCGCCGACGGAAAAACCTTTGGCTACCTCTACGAGATTGGCGGCGACGCGGCCACCAGCCTGCAATTCTACATCACCGACAGCGTCAAAAATTTTTTGCGCGGCTCGCTCTACTTCAACTCTCACCCCAACGCCGACTCGCTGGCGCCCATCATTCGCTACATCACCGACGACGTGGCGCACCTCATGACAACGCTGGAATGGCAATAAAATCTGACATCTAAAATCTGAAAATTTGAAATCGAAAATCACCGACATTTCCACCGGTAGCACGCGCTTACTGCTCGCCGCAATATCAGCCACAGAGCCGCCTCCAGCGCGTTTCTACTCCGTGCAGGAGAAGGCAGAATACTACATTTTGGGCAGCGAAAAACGGCATCGTGAGCGTGCTGCTACGCTACGCCTGCTGCACGATGTGGCCAACATTGCCGCACCGCTGCACCATCATGTCGATGGCATTCCCTACCTCGCCAACTCGCCGCTGCGCATCAGCATTTCGCACTCGCGATGGCAGGTGGCCATTGCCCTACATCCCAGCAACGACGTGGGTTTGGACGTGGAGAGTCGCTCGCGCAATTTCGACCGCATCGCCCCGCGCTACCTCTCCGAAACCGAGCTGAGCTGGTGCTGCACGCCCCTGCAACGCTGCATAGCGTGGTGCGCCAAGGAGGCCGTGTACAAGGCGCTACACCAAGCTGGCGTTGACTTTACGAAGCACATCGTGCTCGACGAATTTACGCCCTCGGCCGATAACAGCGGCGATTTGCTTGCAACTTACCTTGGTCGCAACCCCTCGCAGCTGGTTTTTCTTCGCTATACAGTAGCCGAAACATACGTTGTGGTTCAGACGATTACGTAAATTTTTAGAAAATTTATGTTTGGGAATGTTGCCCAACCGATTTTTTTGTTGTAAATTTGCGCCCAAAATTTTGTGCGGAAAATCTACGAAAAATGCCACCCGCACAGCTACAGTAAAGGCTTTTTCGTAAAAGTGTAACAAATAATTTTTTTGATGCTATGAAAAGAGTTTTTCGGCTACTGCTTGCCTCAAGCTTAGCCCTTGTAGCCTTCGGCTACAGCGCACAATGTGCCGCAAAAAATGACGTGGCGCTGCCTTCCGCAGCCAAGGAGTTTGTCGCAGCCAACTTCGCTGACGCTAACGTCAAATCGGTGGTGCAGCAGGCCAGCTCAGACCAAAAGTACACCGCTACGCTTGGCGACGGTACGGTCATCATTTTCCTCACATCGGGCGAGTGGGACGTGGTGGAAAATCAGGTTGAGGTAACCACCTCGTTCATTTTGGCTCCTATCCGCGAGTATGTGCGCCACCGCTACGGTCGCAAAAAAATCACGCGCATATCCCACGAATCTTACGGCTACGCCGTTCGCCTGTCGGCGGGTATGGAGGGGCAAGAGGTTGACCTGCGCTTCGACGGCAAGGGCGTTTTCCTGCCGCAACAATAGCGCCACGCTGAGGGACACCAACGAATGCAAGACCAAGAAATGATGTACGTCATCGTTTCTTGGGGTGCATTATTTTACCTTTATGAACACCTACTATTTTGCGCAGCTATCAGCCGATTCGGTTGACCTAAAGTGCCTGCTCATCAACAAGGGCGTGCGGGTTGAAGTGGAGGTGTACGACCGCTGGGAAGGTCGGGTGCGCCTGAACCGAAACCCGCTCTGGTGCAACAGCTTTTTGCTGTCCGACGGCACCAACGTTTACCTTACCGACATGGGCGAGCGCGGCGATACGCCATTTCGCATAGCGCTGCTGCCCGACGG
>JAITOI010000040.1 GCA_031289995.1 Prevotellaceae bacterium
TCGGAAACGGCAGCCACGTAAGGGCGCACCTATGTGTGCGCCCTGCAATTCTCCCATATGGATAACATCTCCAAGCGTCCTGCCGTGCGCACGGGTGTTAGTTGTTCCCCGAATGAGGCCTGTGCTCCGTGCGCAAGACCGCGGATGTGTATCGTTGGCTACTAAGGTTGCCTGCAGAAATAAGGTTTTGCAATGGGTTGAGCTTGGCAAAAAACCTCAAGGTTTTGAGCGTGATTTTGAGCGAAGCTGAGCTAAAGCCGAACGATGAAACTTAGCGGTGGCATTGTCGCATATCGCATATCACATAATCGCATATCGCCTCTTTTCACTACCTTTGCCCCGCCGAAAAAAAAACCTTACACATGAAATTTTTCACCCAATTTTTTCTGCTCTGCACAACGCTCTGCACGACGCTCTGCGCGGCACTCTGCGCATGCGCGGACGTATGCGCCATGACGGTGGGCGCCCTGAGCTGCGAGATGGCGAGCAACCCGCTGTGCGTGGAGCGCGAGAGCCTGCGCTTGAGCTGGCAGCTGAGCTCCGATGTGCTCGGCGATGGCCAAACAGCCTACCGAATTATTGTCGCGTCGAGCCGAGCACACCTCGACAAAAACCACGGCGACATGTGGGACAGCCGCGAGCAGCGCTCGTCGCAAAGCCAGCTGCTGCCCTACGCCGGACGCACGCTGGAGCGCGGCGAACGCTACCACTGGAAGGTCATGGCATGGGACGCTGCGGGCCGCACCACCGCTTGGAGCAGCGCGGCAACGTTCGACATAGCGCCGCTCATCAACACCATCAACGTGCGATGGATTGGTGCCATCAAGCGCTCCGAAAGTGCCCTACCGCAAGGTCGTGGCTACAACCCGCCGTTCAAAAAATTTGGCTACGACACGCTGTTTGCCGCCGTCGATACGCTGGCTAAGCGGAGCATTTTGCTGCGCAAAAACTTCAGCCTCGACAAGCGCGTGAGGCGAGCAATGGCCTACGTTTCGGGGCTGGGGCACTACGAATTTAGCGTCAACGGAAGGCGCGTGGGGAAGAGCGTTTTTGCCCCGCTGTGGAGCGACTACGACAAGACAATTTACTACAACGCCTACGACCTAACCGCCCTGCTCTTATCCGGCCGCAACGCGCTGGGAGTGGCGCTGGGCAACGGTTTCTACAACGCCTCGGAGAACAGCCGCTACCGCAAGCTGATGCTAAGTTTTGGGCCACCCACACTCTTTTTCAGTCTGCGCGTAGACTACGTCGACGGGAGCAGCGATATCATCGCCTCGGACAAAACATGGCGCTACGCGCCAAGCCCCATCACGTTCAACAGCATCTACGGCGGCGAAAGTTACGACGCCCAGCTGGAGCAGCCGGGGTGGGACACGCCCGATTTTGACGACGCGAGCTGGCTCGATGCAGTGGTGCAGGAAAGTCCGAAGGGACGGCTCAGGCCACAGCTGGCACCGCCTGTGGAGGTGATGGAGAGCTTCGGCGTGCGCCGCGTTATTCGCCCAAAGCCCAACACCTATGTGCTCGACATGGGGCAAAATCTGGCAGGTTTTCCCACCATTCGCGTGCAGGGACAGCGCGGGCAGACGCTGCGCCTTTATCCCGCCGAAAGTCTCACCGCCGATAGCCTCGTCAACCAGCAGCGCAGCGGAAGTCCGTACTACTTCGAGTACACGCTGCGCGGCGAAGGCGTGGAGGAGTGGACGCCGCGATTTGCGTACTACGGCTACCGCTACCTGCAGGTAGACGAGGCCGACTACGGCAGCAGCGTAGCCACCAACGACAGCACGAGGCCAACGCTGCTCGACGTGAGGTCGAACTTCATCCGCTGCAACGTGGATGAGGTGGGAGAGTTTGAGTGCTCTAACGAAATTTTCAACGGCGCACACCGCCTCATCAGCAACGCCGTCAAGAGCAACATGCAGGCTGTGTTTACCGACTGTCCGCACCGCGAAAAGTTGGGCTGGCTGGAGCAGCTCCACCTCAACGGTCCTGGCCTGATGTACAGCTTTAACCTCGCGCAGCTGATGCCTAAGCTGGCGCGCGACATGATTGACGCGCAGTGGTCAAACGGTATGGTGCCGAGCATTGCGCCGGAGTACACCACGTTTCGTGACTACATGGATTTTTCGGACTCGCCCGAGTGGGGCGTGGCGGTGGTGGTGATGCCGTGGATGTACTACCAGTTCTACGGCGACAGCACGCTCATTGCCCGCTGCTTTGGCGCCATGCGCCGCTACGTGGGCTACCTCGCCTCGCGCGCCGAGGGGCACGTGGTGTCGCACGGGCTGGGCGACTGGTACGACTACGGCACGCATCCCGCAGGCTACGCCAAGAACACGCCCATCGCCCTGTCGGCCACCGCCCACTACTACGCCGCCGTCGCCCTCACCGCCCGCGCCGCCGCCCTGCTGGGGCGCGAGGATCTCGCGACGCACTACGCAACGCAGGCCGAAAACATCCGCTGGGCCTTCAACACCAAATTTTTTGATCCCGACACCAAGCAGTACGGCAGCGGAAGCCAGGCCTCCAACGCCATGCCGCTCTACATGGGCATGGTGCAGCCGTTGCATCGCCAGGCCGTGCTGCACAACCTCATTGCCGACATTCAGGCGCACGGAAACCGTTTAACCACGGGCGATGTAGGCAACCGCTACCTGTTTCAAACGCTGGCGCAAAACGGTTACAACGACGTGATGTTTGCCCTGCACAACCACCGCGACGCGCCCGGATACGGCTACCAGCTGGGCTTCGACATCACCACCCTCACCGAGCAGTGGGACCCCGCGCGGGGCAACTCGTGGAACCACTTTATGCTGGGGCAAATCGAGGAGTGGTTCTACCGTTCGCTGGCCGGCATTGCGCCCGACAGCGCCGCCCCCGGCTTTGCGCACTTCACCGTTGCGCCCGTGCCGGTGGGCGACCTCAGCTACGTCAAGGCCAGCTACGCCTCGCGCTACGGCAACATCGGCGTGCACTGGACCAGCGCCGACGGCCGCTTCATCCTGCGCCTCACCGTGCCGGTCAACACCACTGCCACCGTAACGCTGCCTTACGCCGAGCACGCCGACATCCTCCTCAACCATGCACCCATTGCCGCCTCGCAACACGCGAAAAAGCTGGATGAGGGGAGGTATTTGGTGGGGTCGGGGGAGTATGAATTTGAGTATGGGGAAAATTGAGGGTAACCGTCCGAACGTAGGGGCGCAGCTATGTGTGCGCCCTTCCCCCCCGCAGCCGCTACCTAACGGCGTTGTACAGACGCGGCACGCCAGGTCTGTACAGGGAGAAAAATTAGGTGGAGATGAAGTTCGAGGCCGCTGCCGGCTACCTACCGCATCATCATGGGGGGCAGCCCAATGTTTTTAAGCATGTCGTTGGCCTGCCGCACCTTCTCGGGAAACAAAACCATGTTCTCGTAGGCGTTCAGCCGCTCGTCGATTTCGATAACCGGCTCTGGCAAATTGTTGTTGGTGTTGGTGTTCATAGCTACTTCCTTTTAACTAAAAAAGCTTGATAATTTTTATTGGTTACAAATTCTTCCCATTCGTTTTCAAACAAGCCATATACGTAAAAATACTCGGAGATGGCTGTCAGCTGGCGGGCGATTCCCATTTGGTAGAGGCGGGTGCGCGATAGGGTGCTACCGATGGCATATATCACCGCATCGGGATGTTCTTTGGTAAACGCTATCACGCTCAAGGCAACGGTGGCCAACACTTTTGGCGCATCTCCATTGTTGGTAATTACCTTATCGTCCACCTCTCCCGTTTGCTCATTTTTATCGCCAAAACCTAAGTTGTACAAGTGATTTAGGTTGGTGGAGCTTAGCTGGATTACCTTCGTAATCCGACCTTTCACGCCTACGCTGGTGAACTCAAACGTTGTTCGCTGATTGCCATAATGTATGTCGTAATGCTCAAAATTCATGGCTATATTTTGTGGTGCAAAGGTATTAAATTTTTCTTTACTACAACAACCTCATTAAAATTTCAATGAGGTAATGAGGTTGTAAAGACGCGGCACGCCACGTCTCTACTGAGGTGGTTTTGTTAGAAAAATTGGTTATACCGTTTTTTGTGTGGAAGGATGAAGTT
>JAITOI010000032.1 GCA_031289995.1 Prevotellaceae bacterium
CTTGCTGTAGCCATACTGCTGAGCGCAACGTTTACGCGGGCGCAATGCCGCTCGGATTCGGCAAATGTAGATGGCATCGTCATCCAGTTTTGGAATGATATTTTGGCCGTCAACCGCAACTACTACACCAACGGTTCTCTGGACATCTCCGGCACCGGATACCAGTGGTACGTTGACGACACGCCCAGCCCGGGCGATACGATGTCGTACATCTATGGCCAGCCGCGTCTGGAGCGTGGCCTCAAATACCAGCTACGCTTCTTCCTGCTTTCCAGCAAAGACACGATGTGCACCGAACCCGTGTACTTCATCCCACAGGTTTCGGCCCTCGCCGTTTACCCCAATCCTGTACGCGACGCGCAGCTCACCGTTCGCCACGCGCAATTCGAAGGCTCAGCGCGGCTGCTGAGCATCTACACCACTTCGGGCAAGCTGGTGTACTCCCAAAACGCAAGCGAGGGCGAAACCACCACCCTCAACGTAGCCCACCTGCCGCAGGGCCTCTACCTCGTGAGGGCAGGGCGCCACGTGGCTACAGTGCTAATCGAAAAATGAGAATGAAAAAAATGAGCTGCAAAAAAACATACTTGCTTGCCCTGATGCTTGCCACGACTGCCGCCGCCGCCGCGCAAGATTTCGTTTCGGCGGTGAAGCGAAACGAGTTTTCGGCCTACGCTTTTGGCGGACTTTCTACCCTGCAATACCGCGCTAACGAGCTTAGCATAACGCCCGGATTGGGCGGTGGCATTGGCCTGGGCTATGCGCTGTGCTTCGACGAGCGCATGGCGTTTGTTACCGGCCTCGAAATAGTTCGCTACCGCGCGGTGGCGAAGGCCAACAGCCTTAAGGGTGGAATGAACTACGATGCGCAGAGCCTTGGATTGCCCGACAGCCGATACGAGATGTACCTCTACAGCGATTTTGTGGGCTACGAAGAACACCAGCGCGCCACCTACATTCAGCTGCCGCTGATGTGGCAGGTTACCATCCCGCTCACCACGCCGCTCTACCAGCTCTACGCTGCAGCCGGCGTCAAGGTTGGCTTTGCGGTGGCAGGACGCGTTGACGTCGAGGCCGACCAGCTCACCACTTACGCCTTCTTTCCGCAGTTCGACCAAACGTTTTACAACCGCCCGGAGCATAGCTTAGAAACAAATTCCCTCGCATCGCAGCGCGGCTCTTTCGACCTCACGTACGACCTGCTGCTTTCCGTTGAGCTGGGCGTGCGCCACGTGCTGCGCAACAACTGGGCGGTAGGCCTCAGCCTCTACTTCGACTACGGCTACATCGACGTGCCACACCGCAGCCGCGACGGTTTAGTTGCCTACAACGACAACCAAACAGGGCTAATATTCAACAGCGTACTCACCTCGCAGCACAACAGCATGGCCACCTCCGCCGCGCAGCCCACCTCGTACTCCTACGTTACTAGTGCCAACCTGCTCTCGACGGGCATCAAGCTCAAGGTGCTGTTTGGAAAAACGCCGAGCGTAAATATTTTCCTAATGCCCGTGCCAGCTGAGGACGCACCATCGACAACAGCACCCTAACACAATGCCAGCATGATAAAATTTCTACAACCGCAAAAAAACCAAACGCCATGCTCAACAAAATACTCTCCATCCTCGCACCCATTTGCGCTGCAATGGCGCTTAGCGTAAGCACCGGCTGCCAGCCGCACGAGCTGGTTATTCGCGCCTTCGACAACGGCATCGACCTTAGCCTGCTGCCCGAATTTGAGGCCTACTACCAGCAGCAAACAGGGCACGAAATTAAGGTCAGCTACATCGTGTCGCTCGAGCACGAAGCGCTTGATGCCGTGCGGCACGGCGAGCCTTGCGACATCGCCAATCCGGTGCAGGCCGCCATCCCCACCTACATCGCCGAAGGGCTGGTGCAGCCCATTGACCACAGCCGCATCGTGCCGCTCGACAGCTATCTGCCATGGCTGGTCGACCTGGAGTGCGACCCCAAAAATCGCTACTCCGTGCCCTACGGATACTTCACCACAGGCCTGCTCTTCAACGCTGATTTGGTCGACCGCGAGGACATGAAATCCATCGCTGTGCTGTGGAACAAAAAGTATGCAGGAAAAATCTTCGTGAAAAATTTTGAGTACGAGCTCTACAACATGACAGCCCTGTATTTGCAGCGCGACCGCCTGATGAAGCTGGCCAACAACGGCGAGTATCCGCAAGCGTTTCGCGACTCGATGCCGCTCATCTGGAACGAGCACAGCCCAGCCATGCAGCAGGCCGTGAAGGAGGCGCTCATTGAGCAGAGCAAGCTGCTAAAATCGTACGACATTGCCAAGCAAATTAAGGAGTGCATGGTGAACGGCACCGCCGCCATTGCACGCGCATGGACATCCGAAGCGCTCTACGCCATGAGCCACAACAAATCGCTGGAGTTTGTCATCCCGCAAGAGGGTAGCGTTACGCTGCTGCCCTACTGGGTCATCCCCAAGCACGCGCAAAACGTAGAGGCTGCCTACCTTTTCCTCAAGTTCATGGCGCAGCCAAACATCGCGCTGCGCAACATGATAATGTCCGGCCAAACCTCGGCGCAGACAAGCGTGATAGAGGCCTTCCGCCGCCAAAAAGAAAACGATGCAGATTTCTTTGCCGACAAGTCGCCCGAATGGAAGGCCATGTATTTTGACGCCGTGTCGCTCTCCGACGAAACGCTCAAGCGCGTGCCCATCTACATCGCTCCCGACTTAGATTCCGCCTGCCGCAACGACATTGTCCGCACCGTGCACGAGGTGTTTGAGGTGGTGAAAAAAATGAAGAATGAGGAGTGAAAAACCGACAAAAATTTGAACCATGTCCCGCTACCTTGACCCCAAAAATGACCTGACCTTCAAGCGCGTTTTCGGCGAGCACAAGCACCTTTGCATGAGCCTCCTCAACAGCCTGCTGCCGCTTACCCAGCCGATAGTGTCGATTGAGTACGAGCCGAACGAGATGGTACCGGTGAAGCCGGAGTACAAAAATTCGCTGGTAGATGTGAGCTGCGTTGACGCGATTGGCCGACGGTTTATCGTGGAAATGCAGATGCTGTGGACGGACAGCTTCATGTCGCGCATGCTGCTCAACGCCTCGAAAGCTTTGGTGAGGCAGCTTGGCAAAGGCGAGGAGTTTGAAGAGCTACAGCCCGTGTACGCGCTGAGCTTGGTGAACAGAAATTTTCGCAAGGACACCGAGGAGCACTACCACCGCTACCTCATTACCGACGTTGCTGCCGTAGACCAGCAAATCAAAGGCATGGAGTTTGTGTTCGTGGAGCTGCCCAAATTTAAGGCGAAAAATATCACCGAGCGTCGCCTGCAAATCCTTTGGCTGCGCTACCTCACCGAGATTAACGAGGCCACCGAAAGTGCTCCCGCCGACCTCGTGGCCAACGCCGAAGTGAAGGAGGCGATGGAGTGCGTGGAGCGCTTCAGCTACACCGAGGCGGAGCTTATTGCCTACGAAAAATTTCGCGACGCGGTGATGACGCACCGGAGTATGCTGAGGGATTCGGAAAAGGTGGGGGCAAAGAAAAAAGCATTCTCTGTTACCGCCAACCTCCTGAAAAAAGGTATGTCCGTAAGCGAAATTGCGGAAGTAACGGGCTTGAGCGAAGCTGAAATTTGGGGATTGAAAAGGCAATCGCCAAGCGAAGTTGCGCAGCTAACCGGCTTGGGCGAAGCGGAAGTTTTGGAGCTGATAGAAAATTTGAATCAGCTGCCGCAATAAAAAACTTAATTCAATGTAATGAAAATGAAAAACAAAAAGATTGGATTAGCGATTGTTTTGGTAGTGCTGCATTGCTGTGTGCTTGCCGCACCAAAGACCTTTG
>JAITOI010000075.1 GCA_031289995.1 Prevotellaceae bacterium
TTCATGCACCGTTTTTTGTCCGCAGAAAATTCTCCACAATCCGCGCACCCATTGGCGTGAGCACCGATTCGGGATGGAACTGCACGCCGTGCAAGTCGAGCGAATTGTGGCGCAGCGCCATCACGTATCCGTCGGCGTCGAGGGCGGTAACGCTAAGGCAGGCGGGCAGCGTGGCAGGGTTCACCACCCACGAGTGGTAGCGTCCCGCCGTGATTTCGGACGGCAGCCCTGCAAAAATCGGGTCGCTACCCACGATGCTCACCGCCGTGGCCACGCCGTGGTACACGCTTTTGAGGTTCACCAGCTCGCCGCCAAAAGCCTCGCCAATGGCTTGATGTCCGAGGCATACGCCAAGCATACTTTTCGTTGGCGCGTAGCGGCGAATGAGCGGCAGCAGCAGGCCTGCCTCGGAGGGAATGCCCGGCCCGGGCGAGAGGATAATTTTGTCGTACTGCGCCACGTTGTCGAGGTCGATTTTGTCGTTGCGCACCACGTCAACATCCGCGCAGCCCAACGTTTTCACGAGGTGCACGAGGTTGTAGGTGAACGAGTCGTAGCTGTCAAAAATCAGTATTTTCATGGCTAATTAATTATTTGCACCGCCGCATCAATCGCCTTCTTGAGGGCACCCAATTTATTGTTCACCTCCTGCAGCTCCGAGGCATCGCTGGAGCGCGACACGATGCCCGCGCCAGCTTGGTAGTAGAGCACGTTGCTCTTGCTCACAAACGAGCGGATGGTGATGGCCTGGTTGAGGTCGCCGTTAAGCCCTATGTAGCCAATGCAGCCACCGTAAGCGCCGCGGTTGTGCGGCTCCATGTCGCGGATGAGCTGCATGGCGCGTACCTTGGGAGCGCCGGTGAGCGTGCCCGCGGGAAAGGTGTCGGCAAAAATCTTGAGCGGGTTGGTGCCCGCCGCCACCGTGCCCACCACGCGCGACGCGAGGTGGATGACGTGCGAGTAGAACTGCGCCTCCTTGTAAAATTCCACCTTCACGTCGCTCGTATTTTTGCTCAGGTCGTTTCGCGCCAGGTCAACCAGCATCACGTGCTCCGCGTTTTCCTTGGGGTCTTCGAGCAGGGCTTGGGCCAGCTGCTTGTCCTTTTCGTCGTCGCCGGTGCGGCGAAACGTGCCCGCAATGGGGTCAATGTAGGCCTTGTCTTTCGCCACCTTGCAGTGCGTTTCGGGCGACGAGCCGAAGATGCGAAACGAGCCGAAGTCGAAGTAGAAAAGGTAGGGCGACGGGTTGATGGAGCGCAGCGCGCGGTACACCTTGAAGTCGTCGCCGGCAAAGGGCTGCGCAAAGCGGCGCGAGAGCACGAGCTGGAACACGTCGCCGCGCTCGCAGTGCGACACGCCGCGGCGCACCATTTGGCGGTAGTCGTCGTCGGTGATGGTGGACGTTTCCGCGCCGCGCAGCGCAAAGTTGTACGAGGCGTAGTTGCGGTTGTTGAGCGCCGCCAGCAGCACGTCCATGCGGCTCGGCTCAGCGTCCACGCAGTTTTCTACCACCGTCAGCTCGTTGCGAAAGTGGTTTATCACCACCATAAAGCGGTACAAGATGTACACCATTTCGGGGATGTCCGTGGCGTCATCGCTACGCACGTCGGGGTTCACGTCCTCGAAGTAGCGCACCGCATCGTAGGCCGTGTAGCCCAGAAAGCCGTTCACGCTCGTGGTATTTTCGCTGCTGTCGATGGCAAAAGCGCCCACAAAATCGTGCAGCATTTTGGCGAGCGAGCAGCCCTCGGCGCCGATTGTTTTTTCAACCTTTTCGCCGTCGGGCAACAGCATACGCGCCGTGCCGTGGCTCGCCTCGAACCGCGCCAGCGGGCTGATGCCCACAAACGAAAACGAGTTCTCGTTGCTGTGAAAGTCCGAACTTTCGAGCAGGGCAGATTGCGGAAACGCATCGCGCACCTTGAGGTAGATGCTCACCGGTGTTTGCAAATCCGCCAAAATGGTGCGGGCGATGACTTTAATTTTTGTTGTCTTCATTCTTCATTATTAATTATTCACTATTCACTAAAAAACTATTCACTATTCACTGATTTCAAGTAAGCGTCCATATCCTTATCCCCGCGCCCCGAAAGGCAAAGCACCACCACGTCGGAGGGCGCAAAGCTCAGCTTGGGCAAGGCGCCCAGCGCGTGCGCCGATTCGAGCGCAGGGATGATGCCCTCCATGCGCGTGAGCTCCAGCGCGGCTTGCAGCGCCTCGTCGTCGTTCACGGCGAGCACCGTGGAGCGTCCGCTGCGCGACAAATGCGCGTGCATCGGGCCAATGCCCGGGTAGTCCAATCCCGCCGAAATCGAGTACGGCTCTTCGATTTGTCCGTCGTCGGTTTGCATCAGCAGCGTTTTGCAGCCGTGAATAATGCCCAGCTTGCCGAGCTGAATGGTGGCTGCCGAAAGCCCTGTATCCACGCCCTTTCCGCCCGCCTCGGCGAGCACAATTTTCACGCGCTCGTCGTCCAAGTAGTGGTAAATGGCGCCCGCGGCGTTGCTGCCTCCGCCCACGCAGGCCATCAGAATGTCCGGAAAATCGCGCCCCTCCTTGCGCTGCAGCTGCTGCTTAATTTCGCGGCTGATGACCGACTGCAGCCGCGCCACCATATCGGGATAGGGGTGCGGGCCTACGGTGGAGCCAATCACGTAGTACGTATTTTTTGGGTTGCAGCACCAGTCGCGAATGGCCTCGTTGGTGGCGTCCTTCAGCGTTTTGTTGCCGCTGTGCACCGGCACCACCTTTGCGCCCAGCATCTCCATTTTGCGCACGTTGAGGCGCTGCCGCTCCACGTCGGTGGCGCCCATGTACACCACGCATTCTATGTTCATCAGGGCGCACACGGTGGCGGTGGCAACGCCGTGCTGACCTGCGCCAGTCTCAGCAATGATGCGGGTTTTGCCCATGCGCCGCGCCAGCAGCACTTGCCCAATGGAGTTGTTGATTTTGTGTGCGCCGGTGTGATTTAAGTCCTCGCGCTTGAGGTAAATTTTGCAGCCGTACTTGGCCGACAGGCGCGTGGCGTGGTACAGCGGCGAGGGTCGCCCAACGTAGTCCTCGAGCAGCTGCTCCAGCTCGTGCTGAAAGTCCTCCGAGGCAAGCACAGCGCGGTATGTAGAGCGCAGCGCCTCCACGTTGGCGTGGAGAATTTCGGGCACGTAAGCCCCACCAAATTCACCGTAAAAACCTTCTTCGTTGACGTGATAGTTCATTTGAAAATTTGAAAATATTTCGGTTTGTAAAAAAGGCCTGCGAGTTACCCAACAGACCTTGCTTGCAGTTCAGCAAATGTATCAGCTGTGGCTCCTCGTACCGAAAACAGAACGAGCGCCACCACCGGTGTGAGTTTGCAAAAATCATTTTTTAATCCATGAAAAATTAAGCGGCGCAAAGGTAGTACTTTTTTTTGAGGTGGCAAAGATTTGGACTGTTTGGCTGATTTTTGAGGCGCTATTCCAAGCGTCCTGCCGTGCGCACGGGTGTTGCTTGTGCCCCGAACAAGGTCTGTGCGGAATGGCTTATGCCTGCGCAAAAAAACCGTAACGACAGCCGAAAATTTCTTTGGGCATAGAAATAAATTTCTTTGGGCATAGAAATATTCGGCTCAAAACGAACACCTAATGGCGTGTGGCATTCCACGTGTTTTCAACACATAGATTTATTAAACCCAAAACACTCCGATAAAAAAATCCATGAAAAAAGTGCATTTGTCCATGTTTTTATTTGACAACTACTTCGTACCTTTGCACCGCATTTTTTCGCTGCGCCGACGATGGCAAGCGGATGAAATTCAAAAAAATATTTGTCGAAAAAACGAGGTAAAAAACAAGAAAAAATGAACACATTCACGAGCAGATTATTTTTTGCGGCAGCAGCGCTGACGCTTTATTCGGCCGGCGTTGCGGCGAAGGAACAGGTGGTGGTGAGCACCCAAAACACCATGCTAATTTTGCGGGTCTC
>JAITOI010000093.1 GCA_031289995.1 Prevotellaceae bacterium
GATGGGAGGAATTGCGGGTCAGCGGGGAGATTGCGGGTCAAGCCCGCAATGACGGCAACCGGGTGATGCTTTTCTCCGTTTATTTTCGTACCTTTGTCGCCTTTTTGAGGCTACGCAAGCACTCATAAATGCAGCGCAATCTTCAAATCTTCAAACTCCCCGCTGGGCGGCCTTGCGCGGAGTAATTTTAAATTTTAAATCTTAAATCTTAAACCCAAAATATGAAATCCGAAATTACCAACCACATCCTCGTCCTCGACGGCGCTATGGGCAGCCTCATTCAGCGGCACAAGCTGGGCGAGGCCGATTTTCGTGGCGAGCTTTTTCGCGACGCAAAGCGAAATCAAAAGGGCAACAACGAGCTGCTCAACCTCACGCAACCCCAGCTAATACGCGACATCCACGCGCAGTATCTGGCCGCAGGCGCCGACATCGTAACCACCAACACGCTCAACGCTACCACCGTTTCGATGGCCGAATACGGCCTCGAAGCTCAGGTGTACGACATCAACAAAGCCGCCGCCACACTCGCCCGCAGCGCAGCTGATGAGTTCAGCGCGCGAACAGGCAAGCCGCGCTTTGTGGCAGGCTCCATTGGCCCCACGAGCAAGAGCCTCTCCATGTCGCCCGACGTGAACGAACCCGCCTTTCGCGCCCTCAGCTTCGACGAGCTCGCCGCTGCCTACATCGAGCAAATACGCGGCTTGAGCGATGGTGGCGCCGACGTCCTGCTGTTCGAAACTATCTTCGACACGCTCAACCTAAAGGCCGGCTTGTACGCCGCCGAATCCTTTGCGTTGCAAGGCGGGAGACGGCTTCCCATCATTGCCTCGCTCACCATCACCGATGCCGGAGGACGGCTGCTATCGGGGCAAACGCTACCCGCAGCAGTGGCCTCCATCGCCCACGCAGACTTGCTTTGCGTGAGCCTCAACTGTGCGCTTGGCGCAGCTCAGCTCGCGCCGTTTGTCGAGGAGCTGGCGCAAATATCGCCCTGCGGCGTATGCGCCTATCCCAATGCTGGCCTGCCAAACGCGCTGGGCAGCTACGACCAAACGAAGGAAGAATTTGCCGCCGCCGTGGAGCTTTACATGCGCAACGGATGGGTCAACATCGTGGGCGGATGCTGCGGCACAACGCCCGACCACATTAGGCTCGTGGCCGATGCAGCCTCGCGCTACAAGCCTCGTCCCTTTGGGCCATCGCAGCCCGCGAAGGCCAGCCACGCGCTGCTGCTGAGCGGCCTCGAAACGCTCTCCATCGACGGCGAAACTTCGCTCCCGCGCGATGCCTCCAGCTCGTTTGTCCTCATCGGCGAGCGCACCAACGTGTCGGGGTCGAAAAAATTTGCGCGGCTCATACGCGATGAGAAGTTCGATGAAGCCCTCGCCGTTGCTCGCCAGCAGGTGGAAAACGGTGCACAAATTATTGACCTCTGCATGGACGATGCCATGCTCGACGCCAAATCTGCGATGGTGAAATTCCTCAACCTCATTGCCGCGGAGCCTGAAATAGCAAGGGTTCCGGTGATGCTCGACTCGTCGAAGTGGGACGTGCTCGAGGCGGGATTGAAGTGCGTGCAGGGCAAATCGGTGGTCAACTCCATTAGCCTCAAGGAGGGCGAAAGCGAGTTCCTGCGCCGTGCGGAGCTCATCCGTCGCTACGGCGCGGCGGCAGTGGTGATGCTGTTCGACGAGGACGGGCAGGCCGACAGCTACGAGCGCAAAATTGCCGTGGCCGAGCGCAGCTACCGCCTGCTGACGCAGCAGCTGGGCTTCGCTCCGCACAACATCATCTTCGACCCCAACGTGCTGGCCGTGGCCACAGGCATTGCCGAGCACAGCTGCTACGCCGTGAGCTTCATCCGCAGCTGCGAGTGGATTAAGCGCAACTTGCCGCACGCCAAGATTAGCGGCGGGGTGAGCAACCTCTCGTTCGCGTTTCGCGGCAACGAGCCGGTGCGCGGTGCGCTGCACTCGGTGTTCCTCTACCACGCCGTGCAGGCAGGGCTTGACATGGCTATTGTCAACGCAGGCCAACTCGCGGTGTACAGCGACATGGAGCCGCAGCTGCTGCAGCTCGCCGAAGATGTGGTGCTCGACCGCAACGCCGAGTCCACCGAAAAGCTCATCGAGTACGCGCAGGCGCACAGCGGAAAGCCCGATGAACACTTGGCTGCAACGCAGTCTGCGAGCTGGCGCAACGGCGCCGTCGAGGAGCGGCTGAAGTACGCGGTGCTGAAGGGTGTGGCCGATTTTTTGAGCGAGGACATCAGCGACGCGCTCAAAAAATACTCGCCCATCGACATCATCGAGCAGCCGCTGATGCTCGCCATGGGCGAGGTGGGTGAGCTGTTTGGCAGCGGCAAAATGTTTCTGCCGCAGGTGGTCAAAAGTGCGCGAATGATGAAGAGCGCCGTCGCCATTCTGCAGCCGCTCATCGAGCAGGCGAAGCTCGCCAACGCCAATGCCGGTGCGGAAATCCGAAAAACCAAAGTGCTGCTCGCAACCGTCAAGGGCGACGTGCACGACATTGGAAAAAACATTGTGAGCGTGGTGCTATCGTGCAACGACATCGACATTGTTGACCTCGGCGTGATGGTTCCCGCCGAAAAAATTATTGACGAGGCCATTGCGCAAAGCGTTGATGTGATTGGGCTGAGTGGACTCATCACGCCCTCGCTCGACGAGATGGAGCACGTGGCCCGCACGCTCAGCGAGCGTGCGCTCAGCATACCCTTGCTGGTGGGCGGCGCCACCACCAGCGAGCTGCACACCGCCGTCAAGCTCGACCCCCTCTATCCGCGCCGCGTGGCGCACGTGCGCGATGCCTCGCAGGCGGCATCAGCCGTGCGCAGCTTCACCCAACCCAACCTCTGCGAGGCCGCGCAGGCACAACGCTCCGAACGCTACACCAAGCTCAGCCAGCAGCACGAATCCGCGCAGCAAAAAAAGCAAATGCTGACTCTCGACGAGGCGCGCGCCAACCGGATGAACATCGACTGGAGCCGCGAAGACCTAAGCTTCGACGGGCAGCTGGGTCTGGTGGTGCAGCGCGACATGAAGCCCAGCGAACTCGTGCCGCTCATCGACTGGACTATGTTTTTTGCGGCATGGGATATGCGCGGCGTGCACGGCGAGGCTCAGGGCGATGTCTTCAAGCTGCGCAAGTCGCACCAGTCCTCGTGCTCGTGCGGATGCGACGAAAAAGAAATCGCGGCGCAAAAGCTCTACGCCGACGCCGTGGCCATGCTGCGCACGCTGGAAGACGCGCTGCTGCTGCAATCGGTGGTGGGCTACTTTGCGGCAGCCTCGCGCAACGAAGAGGTAATGGTGTACGACGGAGCTCAGCGCCTCCAGCTGCTCGCCACACTCCAGCTGCCGCGCCAGCTGCAACGCCAGCCCGCAGGCACTCCCAACCTTTCGCTGGCTGACTTTGTTGCGCCCGCCGACGGCAGCTCCACCGACGTGCTGAGCGCCTACGTAGCCTCGGTTCAGCCCCGCGACGCCCAGCTCATGCAGCGCTACCGCGACGCCGGCGATGAGTACAGCGCCCTGCTCATCGAAACCCTGTGCGACCGCCTCGCCGAAGCCTACAGCGAGCGCCTCACCGCGGGCGGCGGACTGCGCGTTGCCGTAGGCTACCCCGACTTTCCCGACCACCGCCAAAAAACCGCCATCTTCGCCCTGCTCAACGCCACCGCCAGCATCGGCATCACTCTTACCGAAAGCTGCATGATGCTGCCTACGGCTTCGGTATGCGGCGTGGTTATTAGGAATGGGAGGGCACGGTATTTTTGAGGTGAGACGGTGCGATATGCGATTTGCGACAATGCCAGATGCTATGTAGCCGTCGGTTTCAACCGACGGCAAGAATGAGAATTGGGCGGCGTTGTAGAGACGTGGCGTGCCGCGTTTTTACGGAAGAGGATGGGCGGCGTTGTACAGACCTGGCGTGCCGCGTCTTTCATGTAACTAAACATGGGAATTCTGATATTTAGCGCACTGCAAAAATAGCTTCACGCATTTTCACACTTGCCAAAGCAAGTGAGGGACTCAGTAGCATAAAGTTGTATTACCTTCAACCTCATTACCTCATTTACATTCTCAATAAGGGTATTGTCGCATAATCGCATAATCGCACATCGATTTTGAGGTTGTTTTGTTAGAAAAATTAGGTAGAAATGAGGTTCTTTGCCACTGCCCAACCCATTGCAAACCCTTAGTTTTGTGGGTGCCCTTAGTAGCCAACGATACGTGTGTGGTCTTGCGCACGGTGCACAGACCTTCTTCGGGGCACGCCCTTCACCCGTGCGCCATGCAGAACTCGAAAAAGCCTACACCGCCACCTTAACCACCACCTTTTTTATTTCGCCGCAGCCGATGAGCGGCGCATGCACGTCGTCGGGAAAGAAGATGGCCATTTGCCCCGGCGCAATGCTCACGTAGGTGCTGGGCTTGTCGTCGTAGAAGACGATGTCCTTGTCGGGGTCGTAGGCGCCCTTCACCGCGTGGCAGCTGGCGCGGTGGCTCCAGCCAAAGGTTTCGGCTCCCGCCACGCACACCTGAATGTCGATGTAGCGGTTGTGCGCCTCAAATTTGGCGGCCTCTTGCGTCAGCCCTTGCCGCAGCATGCAGCTGGCGTAAACGTTGGCGCCGTCCACCTCGTACTTGCCCTCGTTGAGGGCGTTCAGGTTGGTTTTTTGCAAAAAGTCGAAGGCTTTTGCGAAGTGCGGGTTCAGCGAAAAATATTGTTTCGCGCCGCTGATAGAATCGATAATCATGGCATGGTTTTTTTAATACGATGTGCGATGTGCGACACCTCGCAATTTTAAATTTCAAATTTTAAATTTTCTGGTATTCCAACGTCGAACAGTTGTCGCGTCGAAAAATCTGGCGTGCCACGCGGCCAATGTCGTCGCGGGTGATGCGGCGGTAGCGCTCAATTTCGGTGTTGACAAGATGGAGGTCGCCCAGCATTTCGGCCACGGCAAGCGCCACGGCTTTTTGCATCACGGTGGCCTCGGCAAACACCTGCATGCTCTCCACCTTGTTCTTCACTTTTTCGAGCTCGTAGTCCGACACCGGCTCGTCGCATAGCCGTTGCAGCTCCTGCGCTATGGCGTCTTCGGCCTGCGGCATGGAGGCTTGCGGCAGCAGCAATCCCGATAGGGTGAGCAGCCCTGCGTCGAGCGAGCCGCTGATGTTGGCATCCACGTTGCTGAACAGCGGTCTGGCCTGAACCCAGCGGCTGTAAAGGCGCGAGGACTTGCCGTTGGCGAGCAGCTCGGTGAGCAGGTCGCAGGTGTGGTAGTCGGGGTGCAGGCGGTGCGGCATGTGGAAGGCCTTGTGGATGGCCGATGCGGGCACGCTGCGCTGCACGGTTTGCGAGCGCGGCTCGACTTGCCCCGGTTCGGCGGCGATGTGCTGTGGTGGCTGCGTTGCGCCGCGCGGAATGTCGCCAAACCATTTTTGCACCAGCTCAAAAACGTAGTCGTGGTGCAGGTTTCCGCCCACCACCAGCACGGCGTTGTCGGGCCGGTAGAAGCGTCCGAAAAAATCGTTGACCTCGCTTAGCGTAGCGTTGGCAATGTGTTCGGGGCACTTGCCGATGGTGCTCCAGCGGTAGGGGTGCACGTTGTAGGCCAGGGGGTGCAGCAGCAAATTCACGTCGCCGTAGGGCTGGTTGAGGTAGCGCTGGTTGAACTCCTCGACCACCACGCTCTGCTGCACCTGCAGGCTTTCCGAGCTGAGCAGCGGGTTGAGCATGCGGTCGCTTTCGAGCCACAGCGCGGTCTCGACATTTTGCGCGGGCAGCGTAACGTAGAAGTTGGTGAAGTCGGGCGTGGTGAAGGCGTTGCTTTCGCCGCCGGCGTGCTGCACCTGCACGTCGAACTGCGGCGCGTTGCGCGAACCGCCAAACATCAGATGCTCGAACAGGTGCGCAAACCCAGTGTGGTCGGGGTGTTCGTTGCGCGAGCCAACTTTGTAGAGCATGTTGACGGTGGCCATGGGCGTGCTGCCGTCGTGGTGCGCCACCACGGTGAGGCCGTTGGCGAGCGTGTGTTTTTGGAACGAAATCATGCTGGCAGTGCTACTCTTTTATGCTCACAAAACGGATGCGGAATCGCAGCGGCGTGTAGGGGTAGACGATGCGTGCGGCGGTGGTCGTGCTGCCTGTTGAGCCGTAGCCGTAGGCCGATGTGAACACCACCTCCACCCAGCTGCCCTCGGCCACGTTGAGCAGCGCCACGTCGAAGGCTTTGATGGACGTGGTTTCGAGCGGCGCCTTCGAGAAGGTGTGCGCGTAGTAGGCCGTGTACTTGGTGCCGTTGGTGGTGGCCGTCGTATCCCAGCTAAAGCTATGCGACACCTTGCCGATGTTTGAGTCGAGCAAAAATCCGTCTAAAAAGTAGCCAGCGTACTCGAGGTTGAGCACCTCGCTGGTGCTGGCGTAGCCGGTGCTGTCGGTGGGCGGAACGGTGTCGGCGTAGCACACGAAAATGCCGTTGAGCGGTTGCCCTGCTGTGTCCACGGCGGGCACAAATCCGCTGTCGGGGTGCAAGGACGCGTTGCGCATGGCCACGTAGTCGAGCACCAAAAGGCTGTCGCGCGCTGCCGCATCGGGCACCACCTCTTTTAGCGCCAGCGTAACGATGACGGGCGTGTTGGCGGCAACACCTGTTGCGCCAGTTGAGCCGAATGCGTGCCACGAGGCCGAGAGCACGGTGGCGGTGTCGCCCTCGTGCATTTGCGATAGCAGCGCGAACACGGCGGGCTGCATGTAGTCGCTGTTGTAGAGCGAGAATATTGGCGCGTAGTGCGTGGTGTAGGCAAAGGTGTTGAGCAGCCTTGCGTCGAGCGAGTCGGTGGTTTGAAAAATGGTGCTGCGCGAAATGGGCAGCAGCTCGCCTCGGTAGCCAAACAGCACGTAGTTGTCGGGCTGTGGAGTTGCGCCGGTGTTGGGCTCGCGCTTGCGGTGCTCGAGCAGCCACAGCGAGCTGTCGCTGTTGAGCGGCGTGGCTTTTGGGAAGTAGGTTTTGATGGTGGCCTTAACGATCATCAGCTCGTTGTCTGTCCACGATTCTTCGGGTTCTTTGGCGCACTGCGTGCAAATCGTTGTGCACATCGTAGCGCCAAGCGCAGCAAGGGCTGCAAGTCTAAATTTCATTGCTATTTTGGTTTTTGAATGTCGGTTATAAGCACGCGAAACATGAGCGGCGAAAGGGGTGGAACGAGGCCTACCTGCTGCTCGCCGTAGCCCAGCGTGTAGGGAAATAGCAGCAGAGCCTCGTCGTGCAGCGACAGGCGCCGCAGCCCGCGGTCTAAGCCCGCAATCACCTGTCCGCTGCCCACGGTGATGGCGCCCATGTTGTACGACGGGATTTTATTTGCGGCGGCAATGGCATCGTCGCTGGTGGCAAAAATGGCGCCACCCATCACCCTTGCCTCGTACTCGAACCACACCATATCGCCCGCCGCCACTTGTATCCGCTCACGTTCGGACAGCGCCGAATCGATTTGCAGCGGCACGTAGTACACGCCGTCGCGCTCGTCCACCTCAGCTCTGGGCGAGTTGAGCGAGCTAAGCGAGCTGGTGATGTAGCGTTCAATGTTCTCGCGCTGCTTGTCCTCCGTCTCATCTTTTTTGCATGATAGTGCGGCGCAAACCAAGAGCAGTATTGGGATTGCGATTGTGATGCGCAGCTGCGATAGGTAGTGTGCGATGGCTTTCAATCTTGAATTTTGAATTTTAAATTTTAAATCTCAAATTAATATTTGTCCACCCTCACCACCTCCACCTCGTAGATTACCGGCGTGAATGGCGGCACAATGTCGGCAAGACCTTTGATGCCAAACGCCAGCTTGGAGGGCATGATGAACGTAGCTTTTTCGCCCTCGCTCATGCTCGCAAGCGCCTTTTCGAGGCCAGTCACCACCTGCCATTGCTGGCCTCGCACGTAGGCAAACGGTTGACCTTTGGGTCCGCTGTCGTCGAACTTTGAGCTGTTCAAAAATCGTCCTTCGTACACCACCTCCATCACGTCGCCTGCCTTTTGCGCCTTTTTGCCGTTGCCCTTGCGGTCTAACTTTTTCCAGATGTCGCCGCTAATTTTAAACCCTTCGTGCTGCTGCAGGTAGCGCATGGTAAGGCCTCGCTCGTAGTCGAGGTACTCGCTGCAGAATTTTTTGTACTCGTCGTCGAGCACAATATCGGCCTCCACCACGCGCAGAATGCGCAGCCGAACGTTGAGGATTTCGCGGTCGCCCAAATCCCTTATTCGGCGGTGGCTGATGAGGCTTGTCAGCAGCAGCCGCGCGGGCATGAGCAGCTCCACGCTGTCGCCCCGCGAGAACGATTTGAGGCCGCGCTCGAGCGAGTTGGCGGTGGGTTCTTGGCCAATGGCGCACCAGCAAGTTTCGTTGAAAATGGTGCGGTCTTGCGACGTAATGGCCGTCATTCGCAGCTGCACGTAGCAGCCGTTGCGCACCTTAACCTTGCCATCGCCAAGGCTGCAGATGCGGTACTGCACCTCGCCTCCAAGCGGCGAGTAGGCCTGCGCCTGCGCGAGCTGTGTGGCGCAAAGCAGCAGGGCAATCAGAGTGAGTCGTCGGTGTTTCATAAAAAAATTTTTTATTGAATAATGAAGTCGCAAACTATGGGACTTTGTGCCGGAATTTTGTCGCCGTCGCCAAGCAATCCGTAGGCTTGATACGCGGGAAACACAAAGCGGACGTGCGATTGGCGTGCTATGCCGCGCAGCGCAACGTTCAGAATTTTCAGGTCGGCGTGAGCGCCCAGCGCTACGCTCAGCGGCTGCTGCGCGGTGTAGGCGTAGCACGGCGTTCCGTCGAGCAAAAAGATGCGGCCGTGGAGCGAAGCTATGTCGCCGTCGGCAAGCGCTGCGCCGCGTCCCGCCTGGGCTATCGCGTAGTAGTAGCCGATGCCGCTCTGCTGCATGTCGAGGTTTTGCCGGCGCACGTAGGCTCGTAAAATGTCGTGCTCTTTTTCGCTCGCGTAGCGGTTCATGTCCTGCAGCAGCAACCTCTCGGCCGACGGCTCAGCCTTGCGTGGCGCTTGCTCGCGCGGGCCTCCGCACTGCCACAGCAGCGGTGCAAAAAGCAGCAGGTATGTGGCAATTTTAGAGCTCATGCTTGACAATTTTTTCGAAGAATGCTTCACAATTTTCGAGCGATTCGAAGTAGCGTCCGCCCGCGGCGTTGAAGTGTCCGCCTCCGTTGAAGTACTGCCGCGCCATTTTATCCACCGAGATTTGCGTGCCCGTGGAGCGCAGCGAAACGCGGATGTGCGACCTGTCGAGCGCCTCCGTAAAAAACGCCGCCAGGCCAATGCCCTTAATGGATAGCGGCAGGTTGACAATGCCCTCGGTGTCGCCGGCTTGGAAGCCAAAATCTTCGAGCTCGGCACGCGACAGCGAGATGTAGGCCGCGCCGTACTTGGCGAGCACGCGCATTTTGGTTTGCAGGCAGTAGCCCATCAGCCGCATACGTTTTTCCGAAAAGTTGTCGAACACTTTTGACGTTACCCCGTTTTTGTCGAGGCCGCGCTCCATCAGGCCTGCCGCGATGCGGAACGTTTCGGGCGTGTTGATGTTGTAGCTGAACGAGCCGGTGTCGGTAACCAAGCCTACGTAGAGCGCCTCGGCCACGTCCAAGTCGATGAGCGGCGCGTAGCCCATGGCGTCGAGCAGGCGGTATACCAGCTCGCAGGTGGAGCAGGCAGTGGTGTCCGAAAAAATCAGCGTAAACTCCTCCGTGGCGGGGTCAATGTGATGGTCCACCAGCACGCGCGGCGCGGGATGGCCGAGCACCAGCTTGCCGAGTTCGTCCATGCGGGCAAGCAGGCTTGCGTCGAGGCAAAACACGAGGTCGCAGCTCTTGATGTAGTCGTGCATGGCGGGGCGTTGCGCCTCGTCCGAGTACACCATGATTTTATCTGCACCCGTTATCCAGCTTAGGTTGCAGGGATAGTTGTTGGGTAAAAAAACGCGCAATTCGAGCGCGGGGTAAGCCTTTTGCAGGCAGCTAGCCCAGCCCAACGACGAGCCTACCGCGTCGCCATCGGGGTTAACGTGCGCCACTACGAGGCAGCGCTTGGCGGCGCCGAGCAGCGATTTGAGCTGCGCTATGCTATGGTTATCAAGTTCCAATGCCTTATGTTCCTAAAATTACAAACTTCAAAAGTAGAATATTTTTCGCAAACTGCAAAATAAATGGCTATTTTTTTGCAAAAAATGTGTGCGGTAAGGCAGGATTTTTCTTTACAAATACAGGCTTGCGGACGCATGGGATGCAGACAGCGCTACGAAGGAGGCCGGTGCTCCGTGCAGTTTTTTTGGGCCGCAATAACTACGTCTCTATGGTGTGTAGATTTTTTCGCACCAGGCGATGACATCCTTGCCCATTGATAGTGCGGTTTGCGAAAGTATGTAGCTCAGGTTGCCGTCGCCGCTCATCGCATAGTTTAATCCGTCGTGGGCAGTGAGCAGCAAGGCGTATATTTTCTCGTCTTTTTTTGTCGCGGCGGCAAGGTAGTCCTTGAAATAGGGGAGCTGGTCGTTTTTGAGATCGCTCTTGACATCGAGCACGGCATCAAGAGCAACTAATACGCCTTTCCACGCGGCGTTTCCGGCCAGCTTGACGTATTTTCTGTTGCTGTAGAGCCTGCCGTCCCTGCCGGCTTTTTCGGACAGGAGGGCGTGGGCGCGAGCCATGTAGCGCTCGGCGCGCTTGATGGGGTTGGCTTGTGTGGGCATAGCGTAATTTTTGTTTTGGTGGTTACT
>JAITOI010000181.1 GCA_031289995.1 Prevotellaceae bacterium
AGCCTCAATCCCGACCAAGTTGAGGCGCTGATGGACGCACAGCCGAAAATTCATTGGCCACTTTTTAGTACAATGGAAATACCAATATTTTCGCTCCAACACAACACCTCCATTCGGTATTTGACTCTCCTGTACGGCATGTTTCTCTTCGGGCAAAGCACTTTTTTGCTGGGTGGAATTTGGTTCAAGCGCAGCCAATTTTTCAAGACCTTGCTTGCATACGGCCTGATGGTGGTTGCGCTGATTTTCCTTTGCCGCGTTGAGTTTAGAGCGATGACATCGGCCGACGCCATGCTAACATTTCTTGCGAATGGCGAGAATATGGACTATATGCATAATTTTTGGCAGCGGATTCCGTTTGTTACGCACAGCCTTGCCATTCCTGTGCTGTGGCTCACGAGCTACTTCCGTTTATCCGAAAAGCAGGTGTAGCAAACAGCACGTGCAGCAAATCAAAATTCATGCAAATACCTCGAAAAATGAAAACAAAAATGAAAGCAAGTCAGCTCACGCTTGCCGCGCTGGTGCTGCTGTTGGCGATGCTCGTTACCGTTGAGGCCGTCAGGTTTGCGGCGACGGTGGCCAGCAGTGCAGCAGAAGCGGTAGAGTAGGGGAGTGGTTCTCAAATCTTCAAATTGACTTTCGTCGCAGCCTTTTTTATCAGCTGTGCAGGCTCCAGCTTTTTCGACACCTTGATGTTTTCAAAGCCTTTGCCAAACACGCCCATCACCGAACCCACCGAGAGAAAGGCGTTGTTGTCAACCTCCTTAACGATGCGGTAGATGTTGTTGGTTTCGTTTTTTCGCGCCAGCACCATCAGCAATTTTTTGTCCTGCTTGGTGTACCAGCCGGTGGCGTTGAGCAGCGTTACGCCGCGCCGTTGCTCGCTGGAGATGCGGTTGGCGATGAGGTCGTACTTATCCGAAAAAATAAAAATCTGCACCGACTGCTTGTTGCCCGACAGCATCAAATCGACGCAGTAGGACATCACGCCCATCACGATGTAGCCGTAGGCCACCTGCTCGATGCTGTAGCCGAGAAAGAAGTACGACGAGCCGATGATGACCACGTCGCAGTACGTGTACACGCGGCCTACGCTGGTGTTGCGGTACTTGGTCAGGATGAGCGCCACGATGTCGGTTCCGCCCGCGCTTCCGCCCTGCGAAAAGATGATGCCCACGCCCGCGCCCGCGAGCAGCCCGCCAATGATGGCGCCCAGCAGCGGGTCGTGGACGTGCGGCGTGGTGGGGATGGGTATCAGCTGCAGCGCAATGGTGATGCCCACGATGCCGAAAATGGTTTTGATGCCGAAGTTGCGCCCCAGCACCGCAAAGCCAACGATGACCAGCACGAGGTTGATGGCGAAGTAGGTGTAGCTGATGGGGATGCCGCCGCCGTCGAGGCCTCCGGTGGCGTAGTAAACGATAGCGCCAATGCCGCTTGCGCCTCCGTTCACAATTTTGGCGGGCAGCATAAACTGGTTGATGCCGCAAATGTAAACCGCAATGCCGAACGCCATAATCGTGTATTCGCGCATGAAGCGGTAAATGGTTTTGAACATATCCGTAAATTTTTTGGGGTGCAAAGGTAGTGAAATTTGGAGGAAAGAAAAAGAGCTGCCGATGTTTGCGGCAGCTCTTTGGCTGAAATTGCCTTGCCCAAAAAATCACTTCGCCATCAGCGCTCCGAGGGCAATGGAGTAGAGCTTGGTCATCGTGGTGTCGCCGCGCGAGGTGAGCACGCACGGGGCTTTAGCACCCACCACGATGCCCGCCAGCTCGGCCTTGGCGAGCTTGGTGGCAGCTTTGAAAAAGGCGTTTGCCGACTCGATGTTGGGGAACACCAAGCCGTCGGCATCGCCACCCACAGGGCTGGTCAGCTTTTTTATTGCCACCGCCTCATGGTCGATGGCCACGTCCACCGCCAGCGGGCCGTCGATGATGGCGTTGCGGATTTGCCCGCGGTCGCCCATCTTGGCAATGATGGCGGCATCCACGCAGGCCGGCATTCCGGGCAGCATTTGCTCGGTGGCGGCAATGATGGCCACCTTGGGCGTCGCGATGTTGAGCAGGCGTGCGGCGCTCACCACGTTGTTGGTCATGGTGATTTTTTGCGCGAGGTCGGGCGCAGGAATCACCGCAATGTCGCTAATCACAAGTAGCTTGTTGTGCGACGGAATTTCGAGGATGCACACGTGGCTCAGCGTGGCCTTGAGCGGCAAAATGCCGACCTCCTTGTTGAGGATGGCACGCATGTACTTGTCGGTGCTCACGAGGCCTTTCATCAGCACGTCAGCCTCGCCGTCGCGCACCATGGCCACAGCCTTGGCGGTCGCTTTCAGCTCGTCGGCTTCCTGCCAGATGCGGAACTTTTCGACGTTGATTTTTTCGGCGGCACACACGCTCTTGATGGTGGCTTCATCGCCCACCAGCGTTGCGTCCACAATGCCGCGCTCAACGGCCATACTCACCGCGCCAATGGTGTGCGCGTCGTTGGCGTAAGCTGCCACGAGGCGCTTTTTGCCTTTTGCTTTTACCAGCTCTACGAGCTGCTCTAACTTGGTTATCATTGAATTTAAAATTTAAGATTTAAGATTTGTGATGTGCGGCAACACCAGCCTCTGTCTTGTCGCACATCGCATATCGCACCATCGCAAATCTATGCGCCTGCAAGGCGAATGGTGTCCATCGCAATCACCAGCTCTTCGTTGGTGGTGATGGT
>JAITOI010000184.1 GCA_031289995.1 Prevotellaceae bacterium
AACGCCATTGCGCCGGGCTTCATCATTACGGACATGACCAGCCAGCTGTCGGACGAGGTGAAAACCAAGTGGGCGGAAGCCATCCCGCTCAAGCGCGGTGGCACGCCCGAAGACGTGGCGAACGTGGCGCTATTCCTCGCCTCCGAGCTGTCGAGCTACGTGAGCGGACAGGTGATTCACGTGTGCGGCGGAATGAACATGTAGCGGCCTTTTCAAGCGCTAAAAATGGCCAGCGGCATCAGCGTGTGAGCGTTGGTGCCGCTTGGTTTTTGCGGGGTTAGGGCGAAGAAAAAATCGCGTGCAAGTAGGGCAGCTAATCGAAAAAAAAACCGCTTCGTAATCTCCTACGAAGCGGCTAAAATCCTTGCTACATCACACCTTGCGAGCCCCTCATCAGATTTGAACTGACGACCTGCTGTTTACGAAACAGCTGCTCTACCACTGAGCTAAAGGGGCAGGTTTTACAAAAAAACGGCACAAAGGTACAGCTTTTTTTTCTATTCACCAAAAAAAACGGCATTTTTGGAGAGAAAAAAATTTTTTTTGCACAAATGCGTTGTAATATCAAAAAAGTTACTACCTTTGCAGTTGGTTATTGATTTATTGTTTTACTTTTTTAATTCTTGTTTTATGACGATCTATGTGGGTAACATTGCCTACACCATGACGGAGGAAGGCCTTAGAAGTGCCTTTGGAGAGCATGGTAATGTGGTCAGCGCAAAAATCATTGTTGATAGAGCTACCAACCGCTCGAAGGGTTACGGCTTTGTTGAAATGGAAGTTGATGCCGAAGGTAACGCTGCCATCGAAGCACTAAACGACAGAGAAATAGGAGGCCGTCGCCTGCGTGTAAATGCAGCGCGTCCGCGTGAATAGTTCTACGCTGTTTTAGGAGCGAAAACGGTTGTCCACAAGGTGGGCAGCCGTTTTTTACAGCTTCCAAATTTTCAGATTTTCAGCTTTCAAATTTTCAAATTTTCAGCTTTCAAATTTTCAAATTTTCAGCTTTCAAATTTTCAAATTTTCAAATTTTCAAATTTTCAAATGAAGATAGCCCTTTATTGCAGAAGTAATGCGGAGCAGCAGGTGGCGTGTGCGCTGCTGCTGGTGCAGCGGTTGCTGGAGCGCGGCGTGGAGCTGGCGTTGCACGAAAGTTTTGTTGGCAGCGTTGCCAAATGCGAGCGGCAAAAGTTGTCGCGTGCCAGGCTTTACGCCAGCGGCAACGACCTGCAGCCCGACACCGCGTGCCTGATGAGCGTAGGTGGCGACGGCACGTTTCTCGATGCGGCCAATATGGTCGCACACACTTCCATTCCGGTGGTGGGCGTGAGCGCAGGCAGGCTTGGATTTTTATCGGGCATTGCGGTGGCCGATTTCGACAAAGCGCTCGACGATATTTGCGCAAGCCGCTACACGGTGGAGCATCGCTCGCTGCTGCACGTGGAGGGCTGCGGAGAGCAATCCCAGCTTGCGCTCAACGAGGTGTGCCTGCAAAAGCATGGCGCGTCGCTGGCCGAAATTGACGTGCGCATCAACGGCGAATTTCTCAACAGCTACTGGGCCGATGGGCTGATTGTGGCCACACCCACCGGTTCGACCGCGTACTCGTTGAGTGCCGGAGGCCCAATAGTGGCGCCGGATGCGCCGTGCTTGGTGGTGTCGCCCATTGCGCCGCACAACCTGAGCGTGCGTCCGGTGGTGCTGCCCGACAGCGTGTTTTTGCAGCTCAACATGCAGACGCGCAGCGGACATTTTACGGTGGGATTAGACAGCCGCTCGTACGACCTTCCGTCGGGCGCGGAGCTGACCATCCGCAAGGCTGATGTGCAAATCGGCATCATCCATTTTCAGACCTCCAACTTCTATAAAATCCTGCGCGACAAGCTGCATTGGGGCTTAGATTCGCGGCACTGAACGTTATTATACGTTAACTTGGGGAAAGTAGGCAAAGTGGTAGTAATATTTTTACTACTTTTGCACGATTTATCAATTCCCTTTTTGGGATTTTTTTTGTAATGAAAAAAAAGGCGTTTCTAACAATACTCACACTACTGCTGCTCTCGGTTTCGGCCACGCGTGCGCAAGAAAATATTGGCGTGGGCGGCATGGTCGGTACCTCGTTTTACTTGGGCGACCTCAACCCCAGCTTGCCATTCTACAAGCCGGGGTTGTACGTTGGCGGCTTTGTTCACTACGCTTTTACGGAATACTACGGGCTGCGGGTGAGCATGGGTGGCGGCAACTTTCGCGGTGTTGCGCCGGCAGACCCTGCCTCGTATCTCGACAACTACCGCCTGATGGCCAACACGCCAAACCAGATGGCCACCTCGTTCAACCAATCGTACCTCCATTTGGACGCGCGGTTTGAGATGGGCTTTTTGCCATACGACCCGCTTGACCACAACGCCGACCGCAACAATATTGCGCCCTACTACGCGGTTGGCGTGGGCTTTGCGTACTGCAACGGTAGCCCGTTTGTGCAGCTGCCGTTGTCGATTGGCGTGAAGTATCGCGTGGCGTTCCGCTTCACGTTGGGCGCGGAGTGGACGTTTTGCAAAACCTTCAACGACCGCCTCGACGGCTGGGAAAACATACGCCCAGCATCGACTTTGCCGCTCAGCAACAGCGATTGGATTTCGTATTTTGGCCTACATCTCACCTACCAGCTGGGCAGCAAAGAGCTGTGCCCTGCCAACATGTAACCACGCTATGTCGCAGCAACCATCGAACTTCATCAGCCGCATACCGCAGCACATTGCCATCATCATGGACGGTAATGGGCGCTGGGCAAAGCAGCGCGGATTGCAGCGCATGTTTGGCCACCGCAGCGGCGTGGAGGCCGTGCGTGCGGCCACGGAAGCCGCAGTGGAGTGCGGCGTGAAGTACCTCACGCTGTACGCATTTTCGACCGAAAATTGGGAGCGACCGAAGGAAGAAATCACCGCGCTGATGTCGCTGCTGGTGGATGCCATAGAGAAGGAGGAGCCTACGCTAAACCGCAACAACGTTAGGTTTACGACCATTGGCAACGTGGTGGTGCTGCCCGATGGCGTGCGGAAAAAGCTGGACTACATCAAGCGCGCCACCTCGGCAAACACAGGACTGACGCTGGTTGTAGCGCTCAGCTACAGCGGACGGTGGGACATTGCGGCCGCCGCCAAGCAGCTATGCGCACAGGTGGAGCAAGGCTTGCTGAAGGCTGCCGACGTGAGCGAGCAGCTGCTCGCCGCACACCTCAGCACCGCCGGAATCCCAGACCCAGACTTGTTTATCCGCACAGGAGGTGATGTGCGCGTGAGCAACTTTTTGCTGTGGCAAATTGCGTACAGCGAGCTATATTTTACGCCTGTGCTGTGGCCTGATTTTCGCAAGCCACACTTCGCCGAAGCCATTGCGGACTTCGGAAAGCGCGAGCGCCGATTTGGAAAAGTAATGTAAACCCGATAAAAAAATAATTGACTGATGCCGATAATGAACAGAGCTTACGTCTTGCTTTTGTGCCTCCTATTTCAGCTTGCCGTTTTTGCGCAAGTAGCCCCTGCCGATAGCAGCGCAACGCCCGCCACCACAAGTCTTGCCGACACTGCGATTGCGCCCCAAGTGACGCTCGCGAAGGACTACGCCGCGCCAAAAAAATACGTGATTGCCGGCATCACCGCGTCGGGGCTGAAGTACTACAACACCGACCGAGCCATTGCCCTGTCGGGCTTAGCGGTGGGCGACAGCATCACCATTCCGAGCGACAAGGCGGCCAACATCATCAAAAAAATGTGGACCAACGGAATGTTCTCGAACGTGAAGCTGTCGGCGTCGAAGGTCGAAGGCGACAGGATAACGCTCGACCTCTACCTCGAAGAGCGCCCAACCATTCTGCGCTACGACATCAAGGGCGTGAAAAAAGGCGACAAGGAGGAGCTGCAAACCTCGCTGCACATACGGCGCAACCACGAGTACTCGGAGTATTTCAAGAACGCCTGCGTGGACATCATCAAGCGATTTTACTACGAAAAAGGATTCAAAAACGTGGAGGTGGATGCCACCGTAATCCCCGATACGACGGTGGGTAGCGGCGTGTCGCTCATCTTCGACGTGAAGAAAAACGACAAGGTGAGGGTGAAGGAAATCAACTTTGATGGCAACAAAGCTATCCCGTCGTCGAAGCTGCGCGGCGCGATGAAGGAGGTGCACCGCAAGCGCTGGTACACGTTTTGGCGCTCCACGAAATACATCGACGCCAAGCTGGACGAAGACCGCCAGCACATCATCGACTACTACAACGAGCGCGGCTACCGCGACGCGGCGATACTCGACGACTCGGTGTGGGTCATCAGCAGCAAGCGCGTGGGCATAAAATTTAAGCTCTACGAGGGCAAGAAGTACTACTTCCGCAACATCACCTGGGTGGGCAACACGCGCTACCCAACCGACTTTCTGGCCAACAACGTGCTGCGCCTGCACAAGGGCGACGTGTACGACCTGGTAACGCTCGAAGAGAGGCTGCACGGCAACGAAAAAAATTCGGTGAGCGACATCTACATGGACGAGGGCTACCTCTTTTTTCACGTCTCCCCCATCGAGCTGCGCATCGACAACGACTCGGTGGACGTGGAGATGCAAATCTACGAGGGCAAGCAGGCCACCATCAACAGCGTCCTCATCGAGGGCAACACGAAGACCAACGAGCACGTGGTGCGGCGCGAGCTCTACACGAGGCCGGGCGACCTGTTCAGCAAGTCGAACATCATGACCTCGATGCGCTACCTGGCGCAGATGGGGCACTTCGACCCCGAAAAATTGGAGCCGAAACTGCAGCCCAATCCGGCCGACGAAACGGTGGACATCACCTACAAGGTGGAGGAGAAACCGAACGACCAAATTGAGCTGTCGGGCGGCTGGGGAGGCGGCATGTTTGTGGGCACCATTGGGCTTAAATTGACCAACTTTTCGACCCGCAACGTGTTCGACAAAAAAGCATGGAAGCCTTTGCCGTCGGGCGATGGGCAAACGCTCACCATCCGCGGCCAAACCAACGGCAGCTACTACAGCGCGGTGAGCTTGAGCTTCACCGAGCCGTGGTTTGGCGGTCGAAAGCCGAACTCGTTTTCGGCCTCGGTGTACTACACCTTCCAAAACAGCTACGGCTACAACACGTCCTACACGCTGTGGCAAAATAGCGGCAACACGATGGAGGTGATTGGAGGCTCGCTGGGCCTTGGCCGCAGGCTGAAGTGGCCCGACAACTTTTTCACGCTCTACAACTCGTTCGACTACCAGCGCTTCATCCTCCACGATTGGCAAAGCCAGTTCATTTTCACCGACGGCACGGCGAACAACTTCAGCTTCAAAACCGTGCTGGGGCGCAACTCCACCGACCAGCCCATCTACCCCCGCAAGGGTTCGGAGCTGTCCATCGGGCTGCAAATAACGCCGCCGTTTTCGCTCTTCAAGGCCAAAGATTTTTACGACAATCCCGACCTCACGCAGCAGGAAAAATACAAGTGGATTGAGTACCACAAGTGGACGTTCCGCACCGCGTGGTACAGCCAAATTGTGGGCGACTTTGTGTTCGCGCTCAAGACGCAATTCGGCTACCTCGGCTACTTCAACAAGAAGCTCGGCTACTCGCCCTTCGAGGGCTTCGACGTGGGTGGCGACGGGATGAGCGGCTACAGCCTCTACGGCATCGAAACCATTGGGCTGCGCGGCTACACCAACAGCGCGCTCACGCCAACGGTGCCTGCCAACGTGTACGACAAGTTCACCGTCGAGCTGCGCTACCCCTTCATCCTGCAGCCGCAATCGACCATCTACGCCCTCATATTTTTCGAGGCCGGCAACGTGTGGTACGACATCGAAAAGTTCAACCCCTTTTCGATGAAGCGCTCGGCAGGCGTTGGCGTGCGCCTGATGCTGCCCATGATTGGGCTGCTGGGCATCGACTGGGGCTACGGCTTTGACCGCATAGCAGGGGCAGCATCGCCCAGCGGAAGCAACTTCCACTTCATGATTGGAACGCCGTTTTGATTTGCGATGTGAGACGTGAGACGTGCGACGTGAGACGTGCGACGTGCGATGCTTCAAATCTTCAAATCTTCAAATTTTCAAATTTTCAAATCTTCAAATTTTCAAATTTTCAAATTTCATGGCTTACGTAAATGAGAATTTTTTGAGGCTGCCGGGCAACTATTTGTTTGCCGAAATCGCCAGCCGTGTCAACGACTACAAGGCGTACCACCCGCACGCCCACGTCATCAGCTTGGGCATTGGCGACGTCACGCAGCCGCTCGCGCCAGCAGTGGTGGAGGCCATGCAGCGTGCGGCCTCCGAGCAGGCCTCCGCAGCTACCATGCGCGGCTACGCTCCCGACCGCGGCTACCCGTTTTTGATAGACGCCATCGTGCGCCACGACTTCGCGCAGCACGACATTGACGTGCGCACAAATGAGGTGTTCATCAGCGACGG
>JAITOI010000188.1 GCA_031289995.1 Prevotellaceae bacterium
GCCCTCAGCAAAGCCGATTTTGCCAAGCTCATCATCGCCTACGAGCCGGTGTGGGCAATAGGTACAGGCAAGACCGCCACGGCCGAACAAGCGCAGAAAATTCACGCCTTCATCCGCAAAATTTTGGCGGCAAAATTTGGTGCAGCTGCGAAGCAAACTCCCATCCTCTACGGCGGCAGCTGTAAGCCTTCGAACGCGAAGGAAATTTTTGCCCAGCCTGACGTTGACGGCGGTTTGATTGGCGGCGCATCGCTGGTGGCTGACGATTTTATTGCCATCGCTAAGGCGTTTTAGCGCACCGACAACGTGCGCAGCAAACGCAGTGAGGGCGGGGCTTTCAGAGCCTCGCCCTCGCGTTTTTTACGCCCTGTTTTTTTGCAAAATCAGCTCGGCTTTGGCCAACGTTTCGGGCTTGCCCACGTCCACCCATTCCTCGCCCAGCATGTCGTAGCCAACAATGGGATGCTTGGCCGCAAGCGACAGGTAAAGCTCGATGATGGAGAAGACTTCGCCAAAGTTTTGCAGGTGCGGCAGAAGCTCCGGGCTGGCCACGTGGATGCCGCCGAAGCCCATATCCACCAAAGGTTCAGTGGTGGGCCAAGGGCGCTTTTCCTCGCCCGTTTTTACGTTGCGCCAGCCGTGCACGCGGTGCTGAGCGTCGAGCAAAAAGAAGCGCGACGCGCTGCGGTGGCTCACCGCAACCGTAGCCAGAGCGCCGTTTTCGGTGTGGTAGGTGCGCAGCTTGCGCACGTCGAGCGAGGTGATGATATCCACGTTGTAAATCAAAAACGGCTGGCCGTCGTCGAAAAACCACGCGGCTTTTTTCAAGGCGCCGCCGGTGTTGAGCAACCGCTCGCGCTCGTCCGAGATGGTGATGCGGAGGCCAAAGTTGTTGTTGCGCTGCAAAAATTCGAGCACCTGCTCGGCCTTGTAGTGCACGTTGACGATGAACTCGCTCACGCCTTGCGATGCGAGCTGCCGTAAGTTGCGCTCAAGCAGCGGCACGCCGTCCACCGGCGCCAGCGCCTTGGGGAGGCTGTCTGTGATTGGTCGCAGGCGAGTGCCCAAGCCAGCTGCGAGGATTAGTGCTTTCATAATTGTTAATTTTAATGGCGGGCAAAGGTAGGAATTATTTTCAAAAAAAATCTTCAAACATTTGCATATCCCAAAAAAACACATTACCTTTGCCGCCTATTTTTTAACGCATAATTTTATCAACAAAAAAAATGGCTGTAAAAATCAGATTAGCAAGACACGGCAAAAAAGGCCACGCCTTTTACCACATTGTGGTAGCCGACAGCAGGGCGCCACGCGATGGCAAGTTCATTGAGAAGTTGGGCATCTACAACCCCAACACCAACCCCGCCTCCGTCAACATCAACTTTGATGCGGCGTTGAGTTGGCTCAATACCGGAGCACAGCTGACCGAGACGACCCGTGCAATTTTATCGTATAAGGGTGTGCTGCTCCGCAAGCACCTCAACGGCGGTATCCAAAAGGGTGCCTTTACGCCCGAAGAGGCCGAGCGCAGGTTCGATGCTTGGATGCAAAGCAAGGAGCAAAAAATCGCCGAAAAGCAAGTCGCCGTGGCCAAGGTCAAGACGGAAGGCAAGCGTGCGCGTATCCTCGTTGAGGTGAAGCGCAAAGAGGCTAAAGCCGAGGTTGTGGCTCAAAAGCGTGCCGAGATGCTGGCAAAGGCCGAAGAGGCCAAAGTCGCTGCCGCCGCTGCTGCTGCACCCGCCGCCGCTACGCCCGCCGAGGGTGAAGCGCCCACTGCCGAGTAGCGCCAACGCCACGCAACACCGCGCCAACGCTGCCCTCAACGCGAGGGTGGCGTTGTTTTTTTGTACCAAAAAAAGTAGGAATTTTGCTTCAGCTTCTGCTCGCGGCTTCGCGCAACGTAGATGGGCTGTAGGGTGTAGGGGTCGAGGCCGGTGTAGTACATGGTGGAGCTGAGCGTCATCGGCGTGGGCGTAAAATCTTGCACCTGCTCGAGGTGGAAACCCTGACGCCGCGTGATGCTGGCGAGCTGCCGCATGTCGGCCTCGGTGCAGCACGGATGGCTCGAAATAAAGTAGGGCACCAGCTGCAAACGTAGAGCTTCGCTGCGATTTTGCGCATCGAAGCGAAGCTTGAGCGCGTCAAACAGCCGGTACGAAGGCTTGCGCATGGCCGCCAGCACAGGCTCGGAGGTGTGCTCGGGCGCCACCTTTAGCCGACCCGACACGTGGTGCCGAAGCAGCTCGGCCAAGTACTGCCTCGCGCTGCCGCTGATGAAGCCCTGCTCGTCGAGCAGCAAATCGTAGCGCAGGCCGCTGCCCACAAAGGCTTTCTTGATGCCTGCCATGGCGCGAACTTGGGCGTATAGCTCTATCAGCGGCGCGTGGTCGGCGTTGAGGTTGGGGCATCGCTGCGGGTGCAGGCACGAGTAGCGCTTGCAGGCGGAGCAGGCGCTGGCGTTGCGGCCGCGCATGGCGTACATGTTGGCCGACGGCCCGCCCACGTCCGACAGGTAGCCCTTGAAGTCGGGCATTTGCGCTACGTGCTTCACCTCGCGCAGCACCGACTGCGGCGAGCGCGAGGCCACAAATTTTCCTTGGTGCATGGAGATGGTGCAAAAGCTGCATCCGCCAAAACATCCGCGGTGGATGTTGACCGAGTGGCGCACCATTTCGTAGGCGGCAATGCGCTTGCCGGCGTAGCGTGGGTGCGGTATGCGCGTGTAGGGTAGGTCAAACGAGGCGTCGATTTCGGCCTCGCTCATGGGCGGATAGGGCGGGTTGACCACCACCACGCTACTGCCCACCGATTCGAGCAAGGGCGCGGCCTGTAGCTTGTTCGACTCCTGCTCAACGTGCACAAAATTTTCGGCAAAATGGCGCTTGCTCTTGACGCAATTTTCAAACGAGTGAAGCTCCACAGGCCTTGCCCACGCTGGATTTGCAGCGATGCTATCGGCGATGTTTTGCGACGCAGTAAGGTATGCGGTTTGTGGAATGTTGGTCAGGCTGCGCACATCGTTGCCATCGCGCAGGCGGCGTGCAGCCTCGACTATCGGCATTTCGCCCATGCCGTACACGAGCAGGTCGGCGTGCGTGTCGTGCAGGATGCTTGGGCGGAGCGCGTCCTGCCAGTAGTCGTAGTGCGTGAGGCGGCGCAGCGAAGCCTCGATGCCGCCAAGGATGACGGGGGTTTGCGGAAAGAGCTGCTTGGCGATTTTTGCGTACACGTAGCAAGCGTAGTCGGGGCGCATGTCGGAGCGACCATCGGGCGTGTAGGCATCGCTGCTGCGCGTGCGCTTGTTGGCGGTGTAGCGGTTCACCATGCTGTCCATGCAGCCCGATGTAACGCCGAAGAAAAGTCGTGGTGCGCCCAGCTTGCGAAAGTCGCGCAGGTCGTCGCGCCAGTTGGGTTGCGGCACAATGGCTACGCGGTAGCCCTGCGCCTCAAGCACGCGCCCGATAACGGCTGCGCCAAATGAGGGGTGGTCAACGTAGGCGTCGCCGCTCAGGATGATGACATCCACGTAGTCCCAGCCGCGGTTGTCGAGCTCTTTTTGGGAGGTGGGAAGGAAGGTCATCGTAGCAGCATTCTTTGTCGTGGCAACGCTTACGTCACCTCAATTTCCTGCGCGTCGAAATTGATTTTCATTGCGTGGAGGCGCACCATAAAGTCAACGCCAATCAGGCCGTCCACCATACCAATCGGAAACTTGCACACGTACACGCGGAAATTTTTTTCCTTGCGACCCAGCAACTCAAGTTTTTTTAGATGCACAATCTTGGCTGTACCATCGCCAGTTGCCGATAGGAAGGGACTCGTTTGCTTCACCGAATCCAAATCGTAGCCTAACCCTTGAGCGACCGTATCGTCAATCACCGTAACCTCTGCACCGGTGTCGAGCAAAAAATTATAGGTCACCTCTTTTGTTGATCCGTTCAGCTTGGGGTGAACAATAATTCTTTTACCCTTGTAGGTAAATGGATACTTTGCCATAGCTAAAAAATGAAGACAGTCTTTAGAAATCGCTCTTCCAATGGCCCGTCGGTGTAGAGAATGGTAAACAAGTTTTTGCTGTCAATGGAGCGTAACTTTTTTGCCACCTGCATCTTCGACTTGTGCTTGTACCTAAAAATGCCTTTGGTAGGATACATCGCACTCTCCGGCCCGTACACCGGATTTTCGATGAGCACAAAGCGGTCGTAATACTTTTTCTTCATGTCTTCCCACAGCATGTATTCGTCGCCATCCGGCGTCGTTGCTGGTTTTCGTGGGGATGATGTTTTT
>JAITOI010000083.1 GCA_031289995.1 Prevotellaceae bacterium
GCCACGCCATTCGGCCTCGTGCAGCTGAGTCCGCAGACCATTACCGGCGGCGACAACGGCTCGGGCTACAGCTACGAGCACACCACCATCGAGGGCTTCGCGCTGACGCAAATGAGCGGCGTGGGATGGTACGGCGACCTCGGAAATTTTCTGGTGATGCCCACCACCGGTGCGCTACATACGGCTGCCGGCAACCCCGACAAGCCCGATGCCGGCTACCGTTCGCGCTACGACAAGCAGTCGGAAATCGCAGGCGCCGGCTACTACGCCGTGCAGCTCGCCGACTACAGCATTCGCGCCGAGGCAACCGCCGCGCCGCACAGCGGTATGCTGCGCTTCACCTTCCCCGAGCACCAGCAGTCGCGCATACAAGTTGACCTGGCGCGTAGGGTAGGGGGCACCTCCGTTTTTCAGGAGCTGCAGGTGCTGGACAGCATCACCATTGCCGGCTCCATGCGCTGCACGCCCGATGGCGGCGGCTGGGGCAACGGCGACGGCCATCCCAGCTACACGGTGTACTTCTACGCCCAGCTCTCGCGCCCCTTCGCCGGACGTTGCGGGGTGTGGAGCGCCGACATTCCCGACGGCTGGTCGCGCAAGCTGGGCGACGTTACGAGCGAGCGCTACCAAGAGCGCGTTGCGCAATCCCGCGTCGTCCGAAACGTGGAGGCATGCAGCGGCAAGCACCTTGGTTTTTTTGCCGAGTTCGACACGCAGCAGGACGAGCAAATTATCCTCAAGGCGGGCATCTCCTTTGCCAGCGTTGACGGCGCAAGGCGAAGCCTGATGGCCGAAATTCCGCACTGGGATTTTGATGCTGTACGCGAGGCTGGTGCTGCGTTGTGGAACGATGCCCTGGGCAAAATTACGGTGCAAGGCGGCACCGAGGAGGAGCGAATAATTTTCTACACCGCCCTCTACCACACCCTGCTCGACCCGCGCTACGTCAGCGATATTGCGACGCCCGACGATACGATGTGCGATGTGCGACACCCCACAATCTTCAAATCTTCAAATCCTCAAATTTCAAATTCTATCTTCAGCGGCTGGGATGTTTTTCGCAGCCAGATGCCGCTGCAAACCCTCATCAATCCTGAGCTGGTGAGCGATCTCATCGGCTCGCTCACCACGCTTGCCGAAACGAGCGGGCGTGGCTACTACGAGCGTTGGGAGTTCTTGGGAGCCTACAGCGGCTGCATGGTTGGCAACCCCGCCATTGCTGTGCTGGCCGACGCTTACGCAAAAAATATCCGCAGCTTCGACGTGCAAAAAGCATGGCAAGTTGCGCTGCACACCTCCGAAAAATTTGGCAACGGAACGCTCGGCTACCTGCCCTCCGAAAGGGGCTACTCCATCTCCGAAACGCTGGAGTACGCCTACTCCGACTGGTGCATGGCCGAGCTGGCGGCAGCGCTGGGCAAGGCCGATGACGAGCACCGCTTCCGCCTCCGCGCGCAGCTCTACAAAAATATTTTCGACGACTCCACCGGCTGGTTTCGCCCGCGCAAGCAGAGCGGCGAATGGGAGCCGATGCCGCCGGAGGGACGCCTCAAAGAGTGGTACGGATGCATCGAGAGCAACCCCTACCAGCAGGGCTGGTTTGTGCCGCACGACGTGGACGGCATGGTGGAGCTGATGGGCGGCAACGCGGCGGCACGCAAGGATTTGGAAGCGTTTTTCGACAGCACTCCCAGCAGCTTTTTGTGGAACGCCTACTACAACCACGCCAACGAACCGGTGCATCACGTCCCGTTTTTGTTCAACCGCTTGGGCGCCCCTCACCTCACCCAAAAATGGACGCGCACCATCTGCGCAAAGGCCTATCGCAACGCGGTGGAGGGCTTGGTGGGCAACGAAGATGTGGGGCAAATGTCGGCCTGGTATGTGCTCGCTGCGATTGGCCTGCACCCCCTGTGTCCGGGCGAGCCGCGCTACGAAATCACCTCGCCGCTGTTCGATAAAATCACCATCACGCTCGACCCGCGCTACTGCAGCGGCAAAACGTTCACCATTGCGGCGCACAACAATTCGCCCAAAAATATTTACATACAACGCGCTGCACTCAACGGCGCAGATTACCCACACTGTTACCTTGACCACTTTGACATCGCCGCCGGCGGCACGCTGGAGCTGTGGATGGGCAGCGAGCCGCCAAAGTAACACTCCGCCGAACGGGGTACCACTTAATGCAAGAACTTAAAATAAATCGTTGTGTGTACCGGTAGCAACCAATTCCAACAAATTTTCATCGGTGTTGACTTTGTATATGAGCAGCCAATCGGGCTTTATGTGGCATTCTCGACAATCGGCAAACTCCCCTTGTAACTTGTGGTCTTTACAAGCAATTGGTAGCGGTTCGGCGGCTACCAATTTTGTAATTACATCCCGCAATAAACAGATGTCTAAATGGCGTTTTGCCAACAATTTGTAATCTTTCTTAAACTTGGTAGAGTATTTGATTTCGTACATATATCAGCTACTTAGTTGTTCAAACAACTCTTCCACATTTTTACACCTAAAACCTTGCCCCGTACGCAATTCCTTTATGGCTGTCTGCGTGGCAGAATTGGGTATTTCCGCAGCAGTATCAGTGCTGCTTACGGTAATATGTGTTACCCCCCGCAGATGACGTATTAGCTGCTCCAATGCAGGCATCAGCTGCGGATTGTCAAATGTAATGCTCATGGTAGTCATAACTATTTTTTTTATTTTGCTTGCAAAGGTATATATTTTTTTCATTTCTACAAAACAAAAACCGCAAGCCCATCCCTGAGCTTGCGGTGTCTTTTTGTGCGCCCCTACGTGGCTACTGCTTCACCACCTTTGCCGCCTTACTTCCCACCTTCACTATGTACGTGCCTGCGGGCAGGTGCGAAATGTTGAGGGTGGTGCTTTCGCCTGCTATGGCATACGTACCCGCCAGCACACCAGCAAGCG
>JAITOI010000090.1 GCA_031289995.1 Prevotellaceae bacterium
CCATTGTTCCCGCTGTAAAGATAGTGTCGGGATAGTCCCGCACGGGACGGCACTTGATTAACCGTAGGCTTTAGCCTACGGTCTCAACACCCATCCGCGGTCTTGCGCACGGAGCACAGGCCTCATTCGGGAAACAACGTACACCCGTGCGCACGGCAGGACGCTTGGACATGTTATCCATATTGCCGTCGTGGATAGCACCTCAGAAAAAGATTTAGCCATTAAAATTTCAATGAGGTAATGAGGTTGGAGAATACTATATGCTCTTGCCGCTACTGAGGTTGTCTTGTTGAAGGGCGATGATGCGACGATGCGACGATGCGATTTGCGACACCCAGCAATCTTCAAATTTTCAAATTTTCAAATTCCCCAGAAATTGCTACTTCGGCGCCAGCCGATAGAGCCATATCGCAATGGCCATGAACAGCACGTTGGGTATCCACAGCGCGATGGCGGGGGTGAGCATGCCGCTCTGCACGAACATTTCGCTGAAGCGCTGAAACAGGATGTAGGCGAAGCTCAAACCCACGCCCAGCCCGATGTGCAGCCCCATGCCGCCGCGCAGCTTTCGCGACGATAGCGCCACGCCAATGATGGTCAGAATGATGCTGGCCATGGGGTAGGCAAAGCGCTTGTGCTTTTCGATGAGCACGTCGTTGACGTTGGTGGCGCCTTGCAGCTTGAGCAGGGCAATGTACTCGTCGAGCTCGTCGTAGCCCATCGTTTGTATCAGCTTTTCGACGCGCACCGAAAGGTCGTAGCCGGTGAGGTTGATGGTGGTGTCGAGGGCCTCGCCAAGCTCGAGTTGCTCGCCGTTGTCGGTAAAGCTGCGCCTCACGTAGCGCGGCAGATGCCAGGCGTTTTTGGCCGTGTCCCAGGTGGCCTCGACGGAGCTGAGCTTCGACTGCAAGGTGTTGCCCTGCGTGGTTTCGAGCGAGAAGTTGTAGGCTGTTTGGCTGCGCACGTTGAAGCTTTCGAGGTAGGCAAAATGCCCGGGCTGTGTTTGGCGGTGGATGTGCCTATCCCTGTTCTGGTAAGGGTTGCGGATGTACTTCATCTCAAAGTTGTAGCGCAAGGTGGACGATGGCGGTATCACAAAGTTGGCGAGGTAGCAGTTGCCAAGCGCGATGAGCACGGCGGTGAACAGGTAGGGCCGCATGATGCGCCCCATGCTGATTCCGTTGGAGAGCATGGCCACAATTTCGGTGTGCACGGCCAATTTGGAGGTGAAAAAAATGACGGCAATGAAGGCGAACAGAGCGCTGAACTGGTTGCAGAGGAAGGGCACAAAGTTGGCGTAGTAGTCGAAGATGATGGCCGTGAGCGGCGCCTGCTTCGACACGAAGTCGTCAATTCGTTGGCTGGTATCAAAAATAACGATGATGAGCGTCATTGCGAGGATGGCAAAGACGTAGGAGCTCAAAAACTTTTTGATGATGTACCAGTCAAGAATTTTCATGTTTGCGGTAGCGTTGTTTTGACGGTGTTCACGGCGTTCATTGCCCGCTCAAGGCCTGCAGTGGCAAAGGCTTTGACGGCATCGGCGGCGGCGGTGCAGAGGTGCGGCAGCAGTGCGGCTTCGCTGGCTGCCCACTCTCCCAGCACGTAGTCGATTTGTCGCCCTGCGCCAAAGCTGGCTCCGACACCACAGCGCAGCCTCACGTAGGCTTGCGTTTCGAGCAGCTGGGCGATGCTCTTGAGGCCGTTGTGTCCGCCGTCGCTTCCGCCTCCGCGCAGGCGCAATTGGCCGAACGGGAGGTTGATGTCGTCCACCACCACGAGCAGGTTTTCGCGCTCGATTTTTTCGGCCTGCAGCCAGTACCTCACGGCCTCGCCGCTAAGGTTCATGTAGGTCGAGGGTTTGAGCAGGATGAGCGCACGCCCTTTGTGGCGCAGCTCGGCAATGCTGCCATAGCGCTTGGTTTCGAAGCGCAGGCCAGCCTCACTTGCGAGCGTGTCGCCCACCCTGAACCCTACGTTGTGCCTCGTGTTCGCGTACTCCGGCCCGATGTTGCCCAGGCAAGCAATCAGGAACTTCATGGATGGTTACGCTAAGGCTACTTCTTCTTGTCTGCCTTTGATGCGGCCTTAGCTGGTGCGGCTTTGGCTGGCGCAGCTTTAGCCGCAGGCGCAGCCTTGGCAGCGGCGGGAGCAGCAGCAGTGGTGGCAGCGGCGGCGGCAGCAGGAGCGGCAGCAGCGGCGGCGCCTATCGCGGCGCGCGTCATCTTCACGGCGCAAATAACGGCGCTCTTGGGCGTGAGGATGGTGATGTTGGGGAACGAAATTTCGCCCGCCAGCACGCTCTTGCCGAGCTGCAGATTGTCGATGTTTACGTCGAGCTGGTCGGGCAGGTTGGACACCAGCGCCGACACCTTCAGCTTGCGGGTTACCTGCTGCAGCTTGCCGCCCAGCTTCACGCCTTCGGGGCTACCCTTGAGGGCCACCGGCACGTCAATGGCGATGGGCTTTGCGGGGTCAACGCGGTAGAAGTCCACGTGCAAAATTTTGTCGGTCACGGGGTGAAACTGCAGCTCGCGCATCACGCTGGTTTGCTTTGCGCCGTCGAGGTCGAGGTCCACGAGGTAGGCGTTGGGCGTGTAGATGATGGGATGCAGGTCAACTTCGTCCACCTCGAAGGGTTGGTTGTCGCCGTTGCCGTAGATTACGCAGGGAATTTTTCCTGCGGCACGCAGCTTAGCCGCGTTGGTTTTGCCCTTGTTGTTGCGGGCAGAGCCTTTGAGCTCAATGGTTTTCATGTCTTTTTTTGTTTAGTGTTACTCAGAATTTTTTTTATTCCCCATCACACCTTTACGGCACAAATCCGTAACGTAGTCAGGAGTCCATTTTTTGAAAATGGGGTGCAAAGGTAGACATTTTTTGGGAGAATGCAAGAAAAAATTTATTCGGTTTTTCCGTGCCTTCGTTCCAGCACCTGCACCACGTCGTCGAGGCGGAGGCCTTTCTGGGTGAGGAGAACGAGGTAGTGGAACATCAGGTCGGCGGCCTCGCCGAGGAAGAGGTCGCGGTTGCTGTCTTTGGCCTCGATGACCAGCTCGATGGCTTCCTCGCCCACTTTTTGCGCAATGCGGTTGATGCCCTTGTTGAAGAGCACGGTGGTGTACGAGCCTTCGGGCCGCTGCTGCTTGCGGGTTTCGATGAGGTTTTGGAGGTAGTCGAGGAAGAGGATGCCGCTGGTGTTGGTTTCGCCGAAGCAGGTGTCGGCACCGGTGTGGCAAGCTGGGCCGCGGGGGTGGGCTTTGACCAGCAGGGTGTCGTGGTCGCAGTCTTCGGCCACGCTCACCAGGTCGAGGAAGTGCCCGCTCTCCTCGCCCTTTGTCCACAGGCGCTGGCGGGTGCGGCTGTAGAAAGTTACGAGGCGCGTGCTGAGGGTTTTTTGGTAGGCCTCCTCGTTCATGTAGGCCAGCATGAGCACGCGGCCTGTGGCGGCATCCTGCACCACTGCTGGGATTAGTCCGTTTTGCTTTGCGAAGTCGAGCATAGTTTTTTTGAATTTTTGTGGGCGCAAAGGTAGGAAAAAAATGCGATGTGCGACTGTGTGATTTGCGATTTGCGACAAGACGACAAGCGATTTGCGACGGTGCGATTTGCGACAAGACGAGAATAAAAAGCAGAAATTTACCATCCTGTTGCCTGTCATTTACAGGCGATTAGTATAATTTATGAATGTGAACATTGCATTTTTGAATGTAAAGTTTGCTTTACATTGTATTTTGTTATTACCTTTGCGGCCGTAATAAATTTTTGCGCCATGAAAACGAACTTTTTGCTTCCTCACCGCTACAAAAAAATCGGCTGGATGTTGCTCGCTCCGGTGCTGGCTCTGTGGGCTTGCGTGAGGTTTGATGTGCGCCTTCCGATGGACGTAAAGGTGCTGTCGCTTTGGCCGTCGCCGAGACGGCTGTATGCCGTTGTGACGAATAATTTGGCCGACGAGCTGACCGCGATTCTCGCCATTGTTGCGCTGGC
>JAITOI010000096.1 GCA_031289995.1 Prevotellaceae bacterium
GCTGATTTTGCGTTGCGGAATATCCAAATTTGAAAACGTGAATAGCTTGAACGGACGCCCGTCCAACTGGAATCCGTTTTCGTGCAGCCACTGAGCGTATGCGCCATCAGCTCGCGCAATGGCTCGGTAAATAAACGCGCTCAGCTCGTACTGGTAGTTCAGCGGCAAGCGGTTTCCGAATGCATTTTTGTCGGCGTGTAGTGCGAGTAAAAATCTCATTTTCGATTCGTGGTGCTATTGTGTTTTTCCAAGAAAAATTTTCGCAAAAATACTATAAAAATCAGTACGTGATACAACCAAAGGCGAAAAGTTATTAACATGTTACCATTTATTTTCAGCTCCACCATTCGCATCTCCAATAGTTTTTGTACCAAATCGGCAATTGTATAGCTACCAGCTACACACAAACGCCCCCAACTCCCCCACGTTGTGACATTCGTGGCCAAGGGTGGCGAAGTCGCGGGCGTGGCGGCGGGCGAGGTAGGGGGGCAGCGAGCTGTCGAGGATGATGTGGCGCGGGTTGTAGATGGCGAGCAGCTGGCGCGGGCGGAGTCTGCAGGCGGAGCTCATCACGAGGTAGTCCACCTCAATGGGCTGCTGCATGGTGCAAGGCGGCTCGTGGTGCGCCACGCGGAGGGTTTTGCCGGCAAAGCGAACAAAGCCTTTGTGCACGCCGCCGTCCGTCACGGAGTCGCTGAAAGCCTGATGTAGCGCCACTTTGCGGAAGCTGTCGTAGCGGGCAATGCCGAGGGCGGCGCAGTGGCTTTTGAGGTGAAAGTTGAAGTCGTTGCTGGTCCACGAGCTGTCGCAGAGGGCGAGGGCGCGGTTGCCGTCAACGAGGGTAACGAGCGACACGCCCTTGACGCAGTACACGGCCATCACCTTTTGCTGCCGCAACGAAAGCTGGCGCAGCTCGTGCAGCCCAACAAACACGAGCGTTAGCGCGAGCGACACGAGGAGCAGGTTGCGCCTTTTGGTCCATATAAAAAACGCCATTGCCGCCACCGCCAGCAGCAGCAGCCAGGTTTGCGCGGGCGTGAACCACAGCGCTTCGAGCAGCGAGTAGGGCAGGCTCTCTACCCCCCGCACAATGAAGTTGAGCGCCACAATGCAGTATCCGGTGAGCTTGGCCGTGAGCCAGCCCACGAGCGGGATGGAGGGTAAAAACGCAAACGGTAGCGTGGCCAAAAAGCCCACCATTATGGCGGTTACGGGCAGCGTGACCAGCAGGTTGGTGAGCAAAAAGTAGAGCGGCAGCTGGTGAAACAGGTAGACCGAAATGGGAAGGGTGCCAATGTTGGCGGCCAGCGACACGCAGATGAGCGACCACACCGCATCGGGCAGCCAGCGCTTGAAGTGCAGCAGGTCGTAGAGGCGCGGATGAAAAAACAGGATGGCCAGCACCGCCGCATACGACAGCTGAAAGCCCGCGTTGAAGAGCGCCTGCGGGTCGAGGGCGCAGGTGAGAAAGGCGGCGAAGGCGAGCGTGTTGTAGGTGTTGGTTCGGCGCCCCAGCATGCCGCCCAGGGTGAGCACGGTGAACATCATCGACGCGCGAAACACCGAGGGTGAAAATCCTGCAACCAAGGCGTAGAGCCAGATGCAGAGCAGCACGATGGCGCCCTTGAGCAGCCTTCCGCTCCGGCGACGCTCCAAAAACGTGAGGCAGTAGCCCAAAATCATGCTGACGATGCCCACGTGCATCCCCGACACCGCCAGGATGTGCATCGCTCCTGCGGCGGCGTACGACTGCCGCAGGTCGCTGTCGAGCATCGACTTGTCGCCCAGCGTGAGCGCCTGCAGCACGGCCAGCTCTTCGCCCTCCATGCCCTGCTCAGCAAAGTATCCGAGCAGCTGCCTGCGGATGTGCTTGGGCGCGGATTTCCACAGCGGCAGGCAGCCGTGCGCTACCACGGCGCAGCTGCTGGCGCTGATGAACGCGCTGTGAAAAATGCCGCGCTGGCGCTGGTACTGGCCAAAGTCGAACTCGTGCGGATTTTTGGGTGCGGCGTGCGGCATGGCCTTCACGTTGGCCACCACGAGGTCGCCCAGCGCGGGCAGGGTGTGCGCGGTGTCGGTGCGCAGGTAGAGGATGAGCTGCTCGTCGACGTTGTGCCAGCAATTCAGGCTGTCGCGGTAGCTGCGCAGGCTCACGGTGAGCTTGGCGTAGCGGGCGTTGAGACTCGGCTCATCGCTCACCACGGCGGCAATGCAGATGGGTCTTGCCGTCGGCAGCTCGCTCTGCTGCTTCAGGCTTTGCGCCAGCGCCAGACCCGCGCAGGCCAAGAACAGGTTGGCGCAGAGGCCAAACATCCAGCGGTTCGGGTAGGTTGTGTTGAAGCGGCTGGCGAGCAGCATAAGCGCAAAAAAGGCCGGGCACAACCAGGTTGTCCCCGACCACTGCACTCCCCACTGCAGCTGGCACGCCATGCCGACGCTAAACGGCAGCAGCAGCCGCACAAATGGCGCACCGCAAAGCCCGTTGATGATGTCGGAGTGGCGCATCTGCCGCGCAGCTAAGCGTTGTTAGTAGCCAAAAATTTGCTCCTGCGTCAGCTTTTCGACCGTGCCAAAGCTGGCCATTTTGTCGAAGTCGAGCGTTTTCTCGTCGCCGAGAATGCAGAAGGTGTAGCTCAAATTTTTCACGTTCGACTGCTGGAATTTCTTGATGTCGTCGAGCGTGAGCGTGGGCACCACCGTGAACACATCGCGGCGAATGTCGTAGTCGAGCTTCAGCTTTTGCGCCTCATCGTAGGCCCACAGCACGTCGGATTTGAGGACGCGCTCGGTGC
>JAITOI010000150.1 GCA_031289995.1 Prevotellaceae bacterium
CATCGCATCGCCCGTTGAAGCCGGTGAGGTCGCTCAAGGCCAGCTGCGTTTTGCGGCCTTTGATGTCCACCTGCGCCTCCTGCCAAAGCCACGCGCTGCCTTCGCTGCCGAAGATTTTATCAACGGGTTTGCCGTCTACCAGCACGTGGAATTTTCCCGCGCCCTCGCCAGCTTTCCACGGCGAAGTCCAATTGTAGCTGCGCACCAACATGCGGTAAATTCCTGCTGCGGGGAAGTCAACGGTGGTAACAGCATCCGCCACTTTATGGCCCATGCCGTGCGCCATCAGGTAGGGTGATCCTATCTGGTCCATGAACTGCGGGTCGACGACCCAGCCTCCTTTTTGGACAAAACTTTCGGCCTCCACAAACAGCTCGGCGGCGCACAGGCCGCACGATAACAAGCTGAACGCTAAAAATAAGACAGCTCTCATTGCTCAACAAATTATGGGGTTCAACATTATCAAAAAATCATTTCGTCACCTTCACCGTCGCCTCCGCAAAAACAGGAGCGCCTTGCGCCGTAAGCCCCTCCACGCGCAGCCGTACGTTTTGCGATTTGAGCGTGCTGCGCCACTGCACCGAGGCCATTCCCGACGAATCGGTTTCGATGTCCGCCTGCCAGTGAAGCGTGGCGCGGTAGTCCACGCGCTGCGCCTCCCACGACGCATCGTTGCCTGTGGGCACGTAAAATTTTCGGGCAGACTCAAAGCCCTTGAGCGCCGCCGTTACAACGCCGCGCTCGTGGGTAACGCCGGGCTTGGAGGCCACCACAATCGTGGCGTGCTGCCGGTAGAAGCGCATCACGCTAACATCCTCAATCGGCATATCGGCCAGCGCCGAATAGTCCAACATCGCACCGTTGATGTGTATGCTCACCATGTTCATTTTGCGGCGCCAGGTGGAGGCAGATGTTGCCACCATCGAGCTGTCTTCCGCGTCAACAAAATCTTCCTCCGCCCCCATGTTCCGCGACTGCATAAACGCTCGGTCGGTGGTCAAAAACTCATCACCAAAATCATTTTTTTCGACCCTCACATTGGGCATGTTGAACAGCACCGCATTGACCGTTGTGCCGTATTGGAGCAGCTCTGCGCCGCTCAGCTCCAGGTCGGGGAGGCCAAGCCAGCCGCCGGTTTCGCTGCGGTCGCGACGCTTTGCGGTAACCGTAATGTCGTCGAGCACAATGTGCCATTTCGTAGCATCGGCAAGGAGCGTACGGTAGTCGAGCAGCTTGCGGTTGGCCTGCGCAATGGCGTTGAGGTCGGGCGCGTGGGCAAGCGGGGCAAACGGTGGCGCGGGGTCTTGCGCAATCGCCATGCCGACGTTGCGCAGGCGACCTCGCTTGTTTTTCGTAAAAATTTTTGCCGTGAGCGAATCGCAAAAATCATCGAAGGGCACCACAAACGTACCGTCGGAGCTCACCTGCTGAAAAATTATTTCGCGCATTTTGCTACGCGAATCGTAGATGCACATCGTGAGGCTGTAGTCCGTTGCCTTGCTCAAATCTACGCGCTCCAAACGTCCTGCCAGCAGCAGCTTTTTTTGCAGCGGATATGGTATTTTCCAAATGCTATCGGCCAAGGCAGGGTTGACTTCAAAGCGGCGCCAGCCTTGCGTGAGCAGCAGCAGGTCGAGGTCATGCGCTGCCCTTGGCGCCTTGCTGAAGTAGTAGCCCGCACGGTAAATTTTTCCGCGCAAATCGGACGACAGCAGCAGGTAGGTAGCCAAGTTTTCGTCCGTCGAATCGGGCAGCGCCACCAAATCACCGTTGAGCGCAGCGAGCGAAACGTGCGCCACCGCTGGCTTTCCGTCGGCATCGGTGGCCAGCAATTGCGTAACCGCCGAGCCATTGCGCTGTAAGCTGTGCGTGAATTTTATGCTCAGCCTTTCGCCCTTGTCAACGTACACCAAGCGCTCGGCGCAGGGGCTGCCAGCGCCATCAAGCAGCGTCAAACAAAGGATGCCCTGCGGACAATCGGCGGTCGGAATTTTTATGGTGGTTGCCCCTTTTTTGCCGAGGCTAAACGGCGTGATGAACACCAGCTCGCCGCGCACGTGTCCCGCCAGCAGCATGTTTTCTGCGCGTCGCGGCTCGTCAAATTTGCCCTCAACTTTCACCCGTAGCTCCGCCAACGAAGTAAAGCTGCATTGCATGGTTGCGCCTATGCGCTGCGGCGCGGGAAGTGGAACGCGAATGGCCTTGCCCTCGTGGGCAACTATCAGCTCGTAGCTCGCCCCAACTTGTGGGGTCAAAGCAACCGCGCCGTAGCCCGCAAAGTTGGTTTTGAATTGGCTGATTTCGCTGCCATCATCGCCCAGCAGCTGCCCATTTAGCGCCAACGGCATACCCCGCTCATCCCTTGCCTCCACTGCTATCCGCGAGCTTAGGCCATCTACCATTTGCCCGCCTTCGGGAAAAAATCGTAGGCTGATTTTTGCCTCCTCAGCTTCGCTGTTTTTCGCCCCGCGAGCTGCGGCAAAGATGGCCGCAGTGTCGGTTACGGTCGCAGCTGCAAAAACGTTGAGCGGCTTCGTAAAAAGGTAGCTGCTGTCGAAGTTGCACATCCACGCGGTGTAGGCGCGAAGCGTGTAGGCATCCTGCGGCAAGTCGTCGGCAAGCCCAAGCTGGCC
>JAITOI010000162.1 GCA_031289995.1 Prevotellaceae bacterium
CATCATCAACGCCAACGACATGTACATGACCCACCACGCCGCACCCGACTACACGCTCAGCTTCAGCTCGCGCTTCACCTACAAAAAGTTCGACCTCGGCTTCTCGCTCCGCGCCAACATTGGCAACTACGTTTACAACGACGTGCTGGCAGACCAAATGCGCAACGTCCCCAAAAACAACCACTACTCCAGCAAATACGGCGGTTTTATGAACCTCACCACCTTAGCCTACAACACCTACCAGAAGGGCTTCAAGGTTGACAAAATCAGCGACAATACCTACATGACCGACTTCTACATCGAGGACGCCTCCTTCCTGCGCTGCGACAACATCACGCTGGGCTACACCTTCGGCAACATCAGCAAGCTCAACATCCGATGCCGCGTGTACGCAACGGTGCAGAATCCCTTTGTCATCACCGGCTACACGGGGCTTGACCCCGAAACCGACGACGGCATCGACAACAACATCTACCCCCGCTCAATGGTTACCCTCGTTGGCCTCAACCTCAGCTTTTAGAACATCATCTACGAACCAGATTAAACACAAATATCATCATGAAAAAAACATTCAACATAGTAGCTGCCTGCTGCTGCGCAATGGCAGTGGGGCTGTCGGCCTGCGTAGGCGACCTCGACGTGAAGCCCATCGACCCCAACGTGAAGCAGGAGTTTGACCAGGACGCCGTGTTCGCCAAAATCTACGCCACCCTTGGCCTCACCGGACAGCGCGGGCCTGCCGACGATGGCGACGTGGACGGCATCGACGAGGGCACCTCGTCGTTCTACCGCATGTCGTGGTCGCTCAACGAATTTCCCACCGACGAGGTGTGGTGGGTGTGGCCGGATGCAGGCATACCCGACATCAACAGCCTGTCGTGGAGCTCCAGCAACAACCTCGTAACGGGGCTTTACTACCGCCTCTACTTCGACATCACGCTGTGCAACCTCTTCCTCGAGGAAACCGACGGCCAGAGCGACGCCAAAACCACGCAGCAGCGCACCGAAGTTCGCTTTTTGCGGGCGCTCAACTACTACCAGCTGCTCGACATGTACGGCTCCGGCGTTCCCTTTGCGCAAAAGGTGGGCGAAATTCCGATGCCCATCACCCGTGCTCAGCTGTTCGACTGGCTCGTGCTCGAGCTTACCCAAATGGAGCCGCTGCTGCCTGCCGACGGCACCAAGCTCGTCTACTACCGCGTTGACCAGGTGGCGGCATGGCTGCTGCTGGCGCGCATCTACCTCAACGCCGAAGTCTACACCGGCACGCCCGACTGGAGCAACGCCGCGCTCTGGGCAGGCAAGGCTATGGCCTCGTCCTACGAGCTCGCGCCGGTGTACAAGCACCTGTTCATGGCCGACAACGACAAGACCGGAGCTCCGCTCAACCTCGCCTCGCGCGAAATCGTGCTGCCCATCGCGCAAGACGGCATCGAAACCCAGTCCTGGGGCGGCTCGCTCTTCCTCCTCGCCTCGCCGCAGATGAACGGCATGAACTACAACGGCTCCTCCGCGCAGTGGGCTTGCTTCCGCTCCAAAACCAACCTCGTGGAGCAGTGGTTCAGCCTCACCGCCGCCGCCAGCATCAAGGCCGACGAAAACGCCATGCCCGCCATTGCCGGCGACGACCGCTGCTTGCTCGTGAGCGAAGTCAAAGACGCCGACGGCAACGCAACCTACCAAGCCTCGCTCACCGGCGGAGCAGGAACCGGCGACGCCGCCTTCATCACCGGATGGGGCATTGCCAAGTTCAAAAACATCTACGTCAGCGGCGCCGCACCACGCAACTCGGAGCAGCCCGACATGGACATCCCCTACCTGCGATTGGCCGAAGCCTACCTCACTTACGCCGAAGCCGTAACGCGCGGCGGCACCGCCACCAACGGCACTGCCCTCGACGCCGTGAACGCCCTGCGCAACCGCGCCCACGCCACGCCATGGACAGCCGCCGACCTCACGCTCGACAACCTGCTGGCCGAGTGGAGCCGCGAGTTCTACGCCGAAGGACGGCGACGCAGCGACCTCGTGCGCTTCAACAAATTTGCAGGCAACGTCAGCTACAACTGGGAGGGCAAAGGAAAAGCTGCCACTGGCACCAACGTCGATGCCAAGCACAACGTTTACCCCATCCCCTACTCCGACCTCACCGCCAACGCTAACCTTAGCCCAACGGAGGGGTATTAGAAATTTGAAGATTTAAAATTTAAAGATTTGAAGATTGCTGGGGCGCACATCGCATTTCGCACATCAAGTTCCAGCGTCGCACATCTCAAAATCGCATATCGCATATCAAGTTTACAGGTTTCAGTTTTATTAATCAATTCATTTTAAAAAATTTCATGTTATGAGAAGACAACTTTTTTCGGCAATGCTCTTTGCGAGCATGCTAACGTTCGCCACTTGTGGCGAAGATGACCCCATTGTCCCGCCGGATATTGTGGAGGTCGACTATCCCGTGATCGAGGCAACTGCGAGCACGGTAACCATTGTGGCGCACTTC
>JAITOI010000241.1 GCA_031289995.1 Prevotellaceae bacterium
CGTCGTTGCCGAAGAAGCGCGAGTTGGCCACGAGCGTGTCGTGGGTGAGCGTCTTGACGCGCGTGAGCGAGGTGAGCGACGAGAATGGCTCGTTGAAGGCGATGTGCCCGTCGTTGCCAATGCCGCCGAGGAAGAGGTCGATGCCTCCCGCGTCGGCGATTTTGGCTTCGTAGTCGGCGCACTCGGCGGCGAGGTCGGGCGCGTTGCCGTTGAGGATATTCACGTTGGCGGGCGCGATGTCAACGTGCGAAAACAGGTTGCCCCACATGAACGAGTGGTAGCTTTCGGAGTGCTCGCGCGGTAGGCCAACGTACTCGTCCATGTTGAAGGTGATGACGTTCTTGAACGACACGCTACCTGCGCGGTGCGCGACGATGAGCGCCTTGTAGGTTTCGAGCGGCGTGGAGCCGGTGGGCAAGCCGAGCACGAAGGGCTTGTCGGTTCGCTTGCTGTGCGCGTTGATGCGCGCCACGATTTGCGCTGTTGCGCGTTGCGCCACGAGGGCGGGAGAGGGTTCGATGAAGAGCTGCATTTTTTTTAGATTTGAAAATTTGAAATTTAAAATTTGAAGATTGCTGGGTGTCGCAGAATTGAAGTTAGATTTGAAGATTTGAAGATTTGAAAATTTGAAGATTGCTGGTTGTCGCAGATTTGAAGATGGCGTCTTGTCGCATATCGCACATCACACATCGCACATCACAGATGGCGTCTTGTCGCACGTCGCATCGTCGCACATCGCATGTCGCATCGTCGCACATCACAGAATTTGCACGAAGACTTCGATGGCTTGATACTCGGCCATGCCGAGTTCGTCGTAGAGCTTGGCGGTATGCTGGGTGCGGTCTTCGGCGCGTTGCCAAAACTCGCGCGAGTCGCTGCCGGGGAAGGGCACGATGTCTTTTTGCGACAGGTGGCGGTAGATGGCGTGTCGCTTTTTGACCACCTCTTCGGGGCTAAGCGGCACGGCCATATCCACCGCGCCCAAGTCCCACTCCTGCCACGCGCCGCGGTAGAGCCACATGTGCACGCGCTGCGCCCACTCCTGCGTTTGGCGCACCACCTGCATGGCTTCGAGCACCGCCTCGATGCACACGCGGTGCGTGCCGTGCGGGTCGGAGAGGTCGCCTGCGGCGTAGATTTGGTGGGGCTGCACGTCGTTGAGCAGGTTGACCACGATGTCGATGTCGGCCTGCGTGAGCATGCCTTTTTGGATGCCTCCAGTTTCGTAGAAGGGGAGGTTGAGGAAGTGCACGCGGGAGTCGTTCATGCCAAACGAGCGCACGGCTGCCCGCGCCTCCGAGCGGCGAATGGCGGCCTTCATTTCGCGCAGCTCGATGGGGTCGGGTTCGCCCGAAATTTTGTTGGCCACCATGCTGCGGATGGCGCCGTACTTGTCGCCAATGTTGAGCTCGCGAACGGCGTCCATCAGCTGCACCACCACGTCGTCGTGCACCGCTACGTTGCCCGATGTTTGGTAGGCCACGTGCACGTCGTGCCCCTGCAGCACGAGGCGGATGAAGGTGCCACCCATGGAGATGACGTCGTCGTCGGGGTGCGGCGAAAATATCAGCACCCGCTTGGGAAATGGCGTGGATGCTACAGGTCGCGTGGTGTCGTCGGCGTTGGGTTTGCCGCCGGGCCATCCGGTGATGGTGTGCTGGAGGTCGTTGAAGATGTCGATGTTGATTTTGTCGTACGGTCCTGCGTACTCGAGCAGCTGGCCCAGCGAGTTCTCGATGTAGTCCTGGTAGGTGAGCTTGAGGATGGGCTTTTTGACCACGCCGCAGAGCCAGACCACAGCCTTGCGCATGAACTTGCGCGTCCACTCGCAGCGCCCCACCAGCCACGGCGTTTGCTCGCGCGTGAGCTGCTCGGCGGCGTGCCTGTCCACCACGACTTCGGCGTTGGGATGATTTTGCAGCAGCGAGGCTGGGGTTTGCTCGGTGAGGTTGCCTTCGACCACGTCGCGCACAATGGCCGCCTTGTTTTCGCCCCATGCGAGCAGCACCATACGCTGCGCCCGCATCACGGTGTTCATGCCCATGGTGATGGCCATGTGCGGCACCTGCAGGTAGTCGTGAAACAGCGGCAGCAGCACCTTTCGGGTGGAGTGGTTGAGCTGCACTAATCGCGTGCGCGACTTGGCGTACGAGCCTGGCTCGTTGAAGCCGATTTGCCCCTGCTCGCCCATGCCGATTATCATCAGGTCGATGCTGAGCAGGTTGCTCTCAAAAGCCTTGCAGTAGTCCGACACCTTGTCGAGCGGCGTGCTGCCGTCGAAGAGGTGAATGTTTTCGGGGCGGATGTTGACGTGGCTCAAAAAGTCTTCGTGGATGCGGAAGTTGCGGCTCTGCTGCTCGGCAGCTTTGATGGGGTAGAGCTCGTCGAGGCTGTACACGGCCACGCGGCTGAAGTCGAGCTTGCCCGCCTTGTGCCGCGCCGCCAGCTCGCGGTACAGCCCGATGGGAGTGTTGCCCGTGCTTAGCCCCAGCACGAAGGGCTTCTCGCTGTTTGCGGCGCAGTGCTGCTGCACCATTTGCGCAATGAGGTTCGACACGTACTGCACGCCCTCGTACTCGCTTTCGTAGATGCCCGTTGGGATTTTTTCGAACCGCTGCAGCACGTCGCTCGGAATGGTTTCGGCTTTCAGCCCGCCGCTCTGTGGCAGCGTATACTTTGTTTTCATTTGAAAATTTGAAGGTTTGAAGATTTGAAAAATTTGAAGATTTGTCCACGAATTACACGAAGCGATGAAGAGTTGAAGATTGCTGCTGCGTCGCATATCGCATAGTCGCATATCGCACGTCAAGGATTTAAAATTTCGTTTGTGACCCGTTCCATTTTTTCTGCGATTTGCGCGGTGCAAAGGTTTCCGATGCTGCCCTCGTGGGTGTGGCGCACGGTTTTTATGGGGTCGTAGATGCCCTGCTGCACCTGCTCTCCAACCCTGCGGTAGGCCTCGCGGAAGGGCACGCCCGATAGCACCATGCGGTTCACGTCCTCGACGGTGAACAGGTAGTCGTACTTCGGGTCGTCCAAAATATTTTCGCGCACGATGATGTGCTGCAGCATGAAGTCGGCCATGCGCAAGCATTGCAGCAGCTCGCCGGTGGCGGGAAACATAATTTCCTTGAGCAGCTGCATGTCGCGGTGGTAGCCCAGCGGCAGGTTTGCGCAGAGCAGCGCCAGCTCGTTGGGGACGGCTTGCAGGCGGTTGCATCGCCCGCGGATGAGCTCGAATACGTCGGGATTTTTTTTGTGCGGCATGATGCTCGAGCCGGTGGTGAGCTCGTCGGGAAAGCTGATGAAGCCGAAGTTTTGGCTCATAAACAGGCACACGTCCATCGCCATCCGTCCCAGCGTGGAGGCAATGCTGGCAAGGGCTGCAGCGAGGGTGCGCTCGGTTTTGCCGCGGCTCATTTGCGCCGCAATCACGTTGTAGTGCATGTCGGCAAAGCCCAGCAGCTGGGTGGTCATGGCGCGGTCGAGGGGGAAAGAGCTGCCGTAGCCGGCTGCCGAGCCGAGGGGGTTTTGGTTGGCCACGCGGTAGGCTGCGGCGAGCAGCTGCATGTCGTCCACGAGGCTTTCGGCGTAGGCGCCAAACCACAATCCGAAGGACGATGGCATGGCAATTTGCAGGTGGGTGTAGCCGGGCATCAGCGCCGCTTTGTGCTCTTCGCTCAGGGCGAGCAGCGTGTCGAACAGCGCCTGCACGTGGCTCGCGAGGCCTTGTATTTCCTCGCGAAAGTAGAGCTTGAGGTCGACCAGCACCTGGTCGTTGCGCGAGCGTCCGGCGTGAATTTTTTTTCCCACTTCGCCCAGCCGTTGTGTGAGCAGCAGCTCCACCTGCGAGTGCACGTCCTCCACGTCAGGCTCAATGGCGAAGCGGCCTGCCGCCACCTCGTCGGCCACCTGCTGCAGGCCTTGCAGCAGGGTTTGCAGCTCGTCGTCGCTGAGCAGGCCGATGCTCTGCAGCATTCGGATGTGCGCCATGCTGCCCGCCACGTCGTGCTTGGCCAGCGCGAGGTCGAGCTCGCGGTCGCGCCCCACGGTGAACTGCTCTACCATTTTGTTGGGTTCAAAACCTTTGTTCCAGAGCTTCATTTTTTGCTACGCTTATGCTACCAATTTTTTAGCCATTCCGGCGGCGGAATTAGCGTTGTCGCCGTAGCCGTCGGCGCCGATTTCGTCGGCATACGACTGGCTCACGGGAGCGCCTCCCACAAGGATTTTCACCTTGTCGCGCAGGCCTGCTTCCTTCACCGTTTCGATGACAGATTTCATGCTGCTCATGGTGGTGGTGAGCAGCGCCGACATGCAGAGGATGTCGGGCTGATGCTCGCGAATGGCGGCCACAAATTTGTCGGTGGACACGTCGATGCCGAGGTCAATAATTTCGAAGCCGCTACCTTCGAGCATCGACGACACGAGGTTTTTGCCAATGTCGTGCAGGTCGCCCTTCACGGTGCCAATAACGACCTTGCCTCGCAGGGCAGTGGCGGTGCCGGCGAGCAGCGGCTTCACCAGCTCCAGGGCGCCCTTCATGGCGCGTCCCGCCAGCAGCAGCTCGGGCACAAAAGCTTTGCCCTGCTCGAACCGCAGGCCTACGTCCTCCATGGCGCCCATCATGCTGTCCATGATTTCGGCCACGCCCACCGAAGCTTCGATGGCCGCCTTGACCGCCGCCACCGCTTCGGGCAGCTTGCCCTTGGCAATGGCCTCTTTGATTGCCGTTGTGCTTTCCATATCGCTGTGATTTTTGCTTAAAAAACAATGGCGGCAAAGGTACTACAAATTTTTTTTCGGGCAAAAGTTTTCGGAGCGCAAGTCTGTTTTTGTTTCGTGGGAGGCTTTCGCTCGGAGCGCAAGTGGCTAAATCTTTTTTTGAGGTGCTATTCCAAGCGTCTTGCCGTGCGCACGGGTGTTGCCTGTGCCCCGAATGAGGTCTCTGCTCCGTGCGCAAGACCGCGACGGGTTGCCTTTCTACCATACTGCCATCCCTACGGGATTTCCCCGTTATCAGCACTGGCATTGTCGCACATCGCATTGTCGCATATCGCACATCGCATTGAAAATCCCGTAGGGTGGGGTGTAAAAAATCAAGGTTTCATTTTTGCAAATGTTCGTTCCTTTTTTTCGACTACGTTTAGGGCAAGCCCTTATTTTTGGTTTTGTGTGGATAAAGCTCTTT
>JAITOI010000216.1 GCA_031289995.1 Prevotellaceae bacterium
CGCCCACCAAGCACAACTTCACCCTCACCGGCACCATCTTCGACGCCACCAACGGCGAGCGCATACCCTACGCCACCGTGCTGGTGCGCGGCACCACGCGCTACGCGGCGGCGGATGCCACCGGCTACTTCATCCTCGAAAGCGTGCCGAGCGACACCGCCACAATCATCGTGCAGTACCTCGGCTACCAAACCGCCTACGTGCAGGCCGCACCCGCGCTCACCATCGAGCTCACGCCGCAGCCGCAAACCATTGCGGAGGTTTTCATCACGGGGCGAAAGGACGACAAGGCGCTACAACAGTCCACCGGCGAGCACAAGATGAAGATGTCGCCCATCGCGCTCAAGGTGCTGCCCAACATTGGCGAGAGGGACGTGATGCGCGGCTTTCAGCTGATGCCCGGCGTGAGCGCAGCCAACGAAAACAGCAGCGGCATGTACGTGCGCGGCGGCACGCCCGACCAAAATTTGATTGTCTACGACGGCTTCACCGTGTACTACGTCGACCACCTGCACGGCTTCTACTCGGCCTTCAACGCCAACGCGGTGAAGGACGTGCAGCTCTACAAGGGAGGCTTTGAATCCAAGTACGGCGGGCGCTTGAGCAGCGTTACCGAAATCACCGGCAAGGACGGAAACGCGAAAAATATCACCGTTGGCGGCGAGGCAAATTTGCTTAGCGTGAACGCCTACGCCGAGGCGCCCATCGGCGATAAGTTCACCTCGCTGCTCGCCTTCCGCAGGTCGTACCAAGGCTACCTCTACAAAAAAATCAGCGGGCAAAGCAGCGGAAGCACGGCGGTGGGAAGCAGCGCAACCGTTGCCTCTTCCGGCCGCATGCCGCAAGGCATGACCATGACCGTGCCCGAGTCGTACTTCTACGACGTGAACGCCAAGCTCACCTACCACCCCACGAAGCGCGACATCGTGTCGCTCTCGTTTTTCAACGGCACCGACTACGTCGACAACACGCCGCAGTTCAGCTTCGGTGGAGGAGGCATGGGCGGTGGTGGCATGGGCGGCGGCATGGGCGGTGGCTTCGACATAAGCTCCATCTCGATGGACAACGCCGACTACGAGCGCTACGGCAACATTGGCGCATCGCTACGCCACGCCCGCAAGTGGAACGAAAAGCTGACCTCGTCAACCATTGCCAGCTTCTCCAACTTCTACAGCACCCGCGACCAAACCCGCACCATTACTCGCAACGACACCACCTCGCGCAGCGGAAATTTGGAGGACAACGACCTGCTCGACCTCTCGCTCAAGAGCGACTGGAAGTACTCGCTCAACGACTGGAACATTATCGAGGCCGGCGTCTTTGCCACCGCCTACGACATCCGCTACACCTACGCGCAGTCGGCCGACACCACGCTGCTCGACAAGCAAAACGAGGCCGTGCTCGGCGGCATTTTTTTGCAGGATAAAATCAAGCTGGCAAACGCCAAGCTCACGCTCACGCCCGGCCTTCGGCTCAGCTACTTTTCGCTCACCAGCAAGCTCTACGCCGAGCCGCGCCTGAGCGCCAACTACGCGCTGCCGCTGGGCTTCACGCTCAACGCCGCAACAGGATTGTACTACCAGTTTGCCAACCGCGTGGTGCGCGAGGACGTGATGAGCGGCAACACCGACTTCTGGATTCTCTCCAACGGCAACGACATTCCCGTGAGCAGCTCGCGCCACCTCAACCTCGGCCTCAACTACGATTTGCCGAACTACTTGTTCAGCGTCGAGGGCTACTACAAGCTCAACGAAAACCTGTCGGAATACACGCTGCGCTTCGACCGCATGGTGGGCGGAATGGGTGGCCGACCGGGCGGGCCAGGCGGCGGCGGAATGGGCGGAAGCAGCAGCACGGTGTCCGAACAGTTTTTCACCGGAAACGGCTACAGCATTGGCCTGGAGCTGCTGGCGCAGAGGAAGGCAGGCGTGTTCAGCGGCTGGATTAGCTACACGCTCGCCGAGGTAAAAAACCGCTTCCCCGACCAGTCGAGCAAGTACTTTTACGCCTACCAAGACGTTACCCACGAGCTCAAGGCGGTGGGCATTTACAAGTTCGGCGACTTCGACTTTTCGGCCTGCTTCATCTACTCCACCGGACGCCCCTACACCGCGCCACTCGGGGCTTACGTGCTGAGCGGGCTGAACGGCGCCGCGATGGATTTCTACGCCGTGAGCGACAAAAATACCTTCCGCCTGCCGGACTACATCCGCCTCGACTTTGCCGCCTCGTGGCGCTTCGACCACTTTTGGAGTAAGGGCAAACCCAACGCCATCTCCCTCTCCCTCTTCAACGCCCTCAACCGCCGCAACGTAAGCGCCAAGCAGTTTCAGGTGCTCGACGGCGCCATCCTCGAAAGCAACATCAGCTACTTGGGCATAACGCCGAATTTGTCGCTGGTGTTTAAGTTTTGATAGGGTGATGCCGGTGGCTGCGTTAGTACAGCAGCCCAAACATCCACAGCGGAATGCGATGCCCGAAGCCGCTTTCGATTTCGTCCACGGCAAGGTAGGAGTTGGGAATATCGGCAATTTGGTTGAAATTTTTGCCGCTCCCCCCCACCTCAAAAACGTACTGCCCGTTCACCGTAAAATTGCCTTTGGGTGCGCTGGTTACGCTGCCCACTACCCTCAGCTGGTTGTAGAAAAAAGTCTCCCTTAGGTTGCCCACGTTGGTGTGCTGGCCCCCCAGCGCATACGCCAAGTTGGGGTTATCCAAGTATATTTTTTCCGGCTTGCTTAGCGGGTTTAGCATTTTCCCGTTCGCCCTCAGCAACCCCAGCAGCCGCGCCCGCTCCAGATGCTGCAAGCTTTTTGGCAGGTTGCTCCTTTGGATGTCCACAAGCTCCCCCAGCTTCGTCATATTTGGCGCAAACGGCACCATGCCGGCAATGATGCCCAGCAACCTTTTCAGCTTTTGCGCCGATGCAAACTCTATCTTCTCCACCGCAGGCAAATCAGTTTCTATCACCGCGTTGACGGTGTTTAGCAGCAGCTGGCTGTACTTATGCAGCCCTTCTTTGTAGTACGGGTAGTAGCCGCTTTGCAAGTACTTCCGAAACAGCGGTATGATTTTTATCCCTCCGGTAATGTCGCCGGCAACTTCCACGTGCCTCGTCAGCAAGTCCTCCAGCGAAATGGCGGGCACATTCTTAACCCCCTCAAAGGCCAAAAACTCCCTGAACGACAGCCCAAACAGCTCGTAGCTCACTGCCCTACGGCTCAGGTCGGCGTTGCCTTGATAGATTTTCAGAATGGACGAGGCCGAGAATGCCACGTGCAGCTCGGGGTAGGAGTCGTAGATGTTTTTCAGCTCCTGCGCCCAGCTCTCGTAGGGGTACTTGTGCACCTCGTCCACAAAAAAGTGGGTAATCCCCTCCTGCCACAGCGCGTGCACAAGGTGTACCAGCCTGTTGGTGGAAAAATAGATGTCGTCCAAGCTCACGTAAAAAGCCTTGGACGGGTCAAGGTTTTGCTTGATGTGTTGCAGCATCAGGGTGGTTTTGCCCGCTCCTCTGGCGCCGGTGATGGCAAAAAGCCTGTCCTCCCAGTACACCTGCCCCATAAGGTACCTCACGCAGCTGTTGCCTGTTTGTGATAGGCGATTTTTGTAAGTGTTTAGTAGCTGTTCCATTTTTCGTATTTTTCAAAGCACAAATATATAACAAAAGTGCATACTACAAAATACGAACTCGTTAAATTATGTATGTTGAAAAATACTATTCACATATACTATTGATTTGCAGTATATTATTGTGCATATTTGCAAAATGTATATTTGAAAATACATTTTTATAGTAAAATAGCATTTCCAAATATACGCTAACTGTTCATATTTGTTCTTTCCTACTATTTTCCTGCGCTCCATTAAACTTTACCCCTCCCGTTTTGTCTAACCAGAAACCTAAAACATTTTTGCGCCATGCTCCTGTCCTTCCCTTCCCTTCGCGCCGCCTCTTGCAGGCTGCGCTGCGCCCTGCTCCCCCTTGCGGCGGCGGGCTTGTGCTCCTGCCAGCCCACCCTCGTGGCCGAGTTCCAAGACAGGCCGGTGGTGGAGTGCTACCTGTTCAGCAATGAGGTGGCGCAGCTGCGCGTTGCGCGGCTCATCCCCTACCGCGACGGCGTATCCTTTTCGGACGAGGCGCTCGACCAGCTCCTCCATGCGCCAGATGGAGGTGACCCAGGAGCCGTAAAGCGTTTTTTGGTCGTGAATCATGTCGGGCGAGGGGTTGAGCGACATGCCGCCGCCTTCGCCAATCATGACCATGCGGCCCCATTTGCGGGTGGCGCGGAGGGCGATGGCGCGGGCGGTGGCGTTGGCGGAGCACTCGACGGCGCGCTCGACGCCGTGGCCGCCGGTGAGCGCGCGGACTTGGGCTTCGTTCTCCGGGCCAGACTTGAGGACTTCGTCGCACAGGCCGAGGTCGCGGGCGATTTTCAGGCGCTCGTCAATGACATCAATGCCGATGATTTTGCGCGCGCCGAGTTTGCGGCAGAGCGCGCCGGCGGCGAGGCCGACGGGGCCGAGGCCGGTAATGAGCACGGAGTCGTTGCCGCTGACGCCGATTTTTTCCAGGCCCTCGTAGACAGTGCCGAAGCCGCACGCGACCTGCGCGCCGTCGGCGTAGCTGAGCGAGTCGGGCAGGGACACGAGGTCTTTTTCCTCGGCGAGGAGGTAGCCGGCCATGCCGCCGTCGCGCTGCCAGCCGTAGGCGCGGCGGTATTTTTCGCTGGTGCAGGAAATCATGTAGCCGCGGCGGCAGTCGTTGCACACGCCGCAGCCGGAAATGTGATACACGATGGCGCGGTCGCCTTCGCGGAAGCGGCGGCAGCCGGGGCCGGCCTTGACGATTTGGCCGCAGGGTTCGTGTCCCGCGATCATGCCGGGCTGGTAGCCTTCGGGGCCTTTGCCAAGATGCTCGTGGTAAATGCAGCGGATGTCGTAGCCGCAGATGGTGGAGCACTTCATGCGCAGGAGCACTTCGCCGTGGCCGGGCGAGGGAATGCGGCGGACAGTGAGTTTTGCGGTGCTGTCGCCGGGCAGGACGGCGGCGGACATTTCGTCGGGAATCGTGATGGCGGGCATGGGAGAAAATTGAAGAGCGTGGCACCATTTTCATTCAACCTTCGCCAGGAGAATCTCGAAAATCGTGAATCCGGGCGATTATCAGGGGGCTGTCCGTCAGAAATTGGCGGATTCGGCACGGATCGGCTGCATCCGATCCTCCTGCACCAAGGTGAAAGCACGAACTGCGGGTATTACTTCGTCCTCATTCGTCTGTGGGACCTGGATCAGTGGATCCGCTTCTACGACTCGAACGTGGGCCTGATCGATCTGT
>JAITOI010000034.1 GCA_031289995.1 Prevotellaceae bacterium
AGCACTATTAGCGTAACGGGTACCGCCACCAATAGCGAAGCAAGGGTAGCGGGCAACGTGGTCGACACTTCGCTCGTGGTGGGCAGCAACACCATTACGCTTACCGTTACGGCGCCTGATGGCAAGACGACGAACGTTTATACGGTTACGGTGGTGCGTGCTGCTGGCAGCAACGATGCAACGTTGAGCGGCATCACGCTGAGCCCGGGAGCGCTATCGCCGACGTTTCATCCAGACACCACCGCCTACACGGTGAACGTTGCCAACAGCGTTAGCAGCATAACCGTAACGGGTGTCAAAAACCATAGCGCAGCATCGGTGGCGGGCAACGTTACCGACACCTCGCTGATGGTGGGCAGTAACACCATCATTACGCTCACCGTTACGGCAGAGGACGGCACGACGAAGAAAAACTATACGGTTACGGTGGTTCGCGCCTGCGGCAGCAGCAGCAGCTATACCGCCAACGGCGTATCGTTCGAGATGGTTGCCGTTCCGGGCGGGATAACCAATTTGCCAACTATACCTGTAAGTAGCGGTATCGATGTTACGCTCAGCTCGTTTAATATCGGCAAGTACGAGGTAACGCAGGGCTTGTGGGAGGCTGTGATGGGCACTACCTATCCGGGCACAGCACCGTCCCCTACTTATGGCAAGGGCCCCAACTTTCCTGTTTACTTCGTAACTTGGGAAGATATTGTTGGTACAGGCGGTAGCGTAGGCTATACCGTAAACGGCGTTGCCTATTATACCAACGGCTTTTGCTATAAGCTAAGCCAGGCGGAAGGCAGCGGCAAGCAGTTCCGCCTACCCACCGAAGCGGAGTGGGAGTATGCCGCCAAAGGTGGACAGCAGACGCATAGCTACGAGTACAGCGGCAGCAATACGGTTGGCGATGTGGCGTGGTACAACGGCAATGCGGGCGGCATATTGCACGCGGAGGATGACACCAGAGCCCCCAACGAATTGTGCATTTATAACATGAGCGGCAACGCATGGGAGTGGTGCAGCGACTTGCACGATAGCAGCTATCCATCCGGAACGGACAATCCTACGGGTGCTTCAGTGGGCACTGACCGCATCATGCGCAGCGGCTTCTGGGGTGGTACCGCCTCTCAAAGCGCCGTCTCCTCCCGCTTCCCCTTCGGGCCCAGCACCCGCGCCTACAGCCTTGGCTTCCGCCTTGCCTTGCCTTAGTTTTTCCTGTGTCGGGCCATCCGCCCTCCGCTCTACCATTGGATAAATCCAACTGCAGGCATGAGAATTGGACTAAAGCCCCCTGCTGGTTATAGCAGCGGGGGGGGCTTTAGCCCAATTCTTGTTGTTGTCGGTTTCAACCGGCGGTTACGATGGCTGCGGAAACCTCATTTCCACCTAATTTTTCTAACAAAACCACCTCAGTAGAGACCTGGCGTGCCGCGTCTTTACAACCTCATTACCTCATTGAAATTTTAATGAGGTAATGAGGTTGGGAGTATGGTACCATCTTGTGCTACTGAGGTGGTTTTGTTGAAGAAAAATTAGGTAGAAATGCGGTTGCCGGAAATAGTAAAGTCCTGCCGTGCGCACGGAGCACAGGCCTTATTCAGGGCACTGCCTACACCCGTGCGCCATGCAGAACGCTTAATGTTTTGATGCGGTTGCCCTGCCCTTGCTGGTTATGGCAGCGGGGCTTTAGCCCAATTCTCCTTCTTGCCGTCGGTTTCAACCGGCGGTACACAGCCGCTGGCATTGTCGCAAATCGCACAGTCGCAAATCGCAAATCGCACACAGCCGCTGGCATTGTCGCAAATCGCAAATCGCAAATCTCACAGTCGCACATCGCACACAGTCACTGGCATTGTCGCACATCTCACATCACAAATCTCACATCTTTTTTAAACCTTTCGCCCTCCCCGTCGTCAAACCACTCGTGCAACAAACTAAAAATTATTTTTGTTATGAAAAAGATTATGTTACTCATGGCGCTGGCGCTCACCTGTACGGTAGCAACGGCGCAACCCAATGGCGGTGGGCGCATGTCGCCCGAAGAGCGCAAGCAGCGCACCGAGCAGCGCCGCCAGCAGCGCAACACCGAGCTGCGCGAAAAGCTCGCCCTGAGCGAGGCCGTCGCAGTCAAGGTGGACAGCGTGAACAAGAAGTACGACGCGCAGCAGGACGAGCTGTTCGCATCGGCTTCGCAAGGCTCCGACCGGCAGGCCATGCGCACGCGGATGGAGAGCATCACCAGCGCCTGCACCGCCGAGGTGAAGCTACACCTCACCGCCGAGCAGCAGGCCAAGTACGACGCCTACCTCAAGGAGAAGGCGAAGGAGCAAGAGCAGCAGCGCGCCAACCGTGGCGGTGGTGGCGGCAACAGGTAAGCGATTTTTTCCAAGAAAATTTTTTGCCAGATTAACGCCATGACCAGCGAAAAAAAACTGCCGTTTTCCGTTCCGACAGGCTACTTTGAAAGCCTGCCGGAACGGATTATTGCGCGCTGCGAAGCGGAGCGCAACGCCGCGCCAGCCTACGTTCCGCGCTGGGTGCGCCTGCGCTCGCAGCTGGCGCTTGCCGCAAGCTTTGCGCTGCTGGTAGGCCTGTCGTACCTGGGCGCAAGGCACATCACCAGCCTGCTGCAAAGCGACGACGAGGCGCAAACATTGGCCTACGCCGTGAGCTCCATCTACGTGGCCAACTACGACGAGGACGCGGACGACGACAGCAACGCCCTCGACGAGGAAGCCATCGTGGAGTACCTGCTGTGCACCGCTGCACACGAAGAATTACTTGAAAACTAAACAACGGAGGACACAAAAAATGAACAAGACACTACTTCTGATTTTGGCGCTGGCCTTCGCCTCGGCGAGCTACGCGCAGCCGCCCAAGGGCAACGACGGCAAGGGCAAGCCGCACCACCACGACGACAGCGACTCCACGCGCAAGCTGTGGCAGGAGCAAATTCACGCCCGCAAAGCCGCCTACTTCACCACCCAGATTGACCTCACGGGCGAGGAAGCGCAAGCCTTTTGGCCCATCTACAACGACTTCTGGAAGCGGCGCAACAAGCTGTTCGACGAGCGCAACAACATCCTGCACAAGGTGCGCCACGACAAGGTGGACGACAAAAAAGCCGCGCAGCTAACGCAGCGGCTGATAGAAAACTTGCAGGACGACGTGAACCTGGCGCGCGAGTACAACGACAAATTTGCCAAGGTGCTGCCGCCGCTCAAGCTGCTCAAGTACCACCAGGCCGAAGAGTCGTTCAAGCGAGAGCTGATAAAGGTTTTGCGCGAACCACAGAAACCATAAATTCCAATTTTAGATTATTTTTCATCACCAAAAACATTGAGCTACTATTTCATGAACAAGAGCCTTGCCCGCAAGCTGAGCTGCGCCGTTGCGCTGTCGTCGGGCCTATTTTTTGCCACCGGCACGCAGGCCGCAAGCCTGAAAGGAACGCTGGTTGACGCCCGCAACGGAAGCCCGCTCATCGGCACGGTGGTGCAGGCAACGAGCGCTGCCGATAGCACGCAGCGCTTCTACGCCACCACCGCCGTCGACGGCTCATTCAGCCTCAAAGGGCTAACCGCCCAGCGCTACAAGCTAAGCGCAAAGTACCTCGGGTACAAGGATTGGACAACCACCGCCGACCTCAAAGACGAGGACAAAGACCTTGGCAAAATACGCATGAGCAGCGGGGAAATTGACCTCAACGAGGTGGAGGTTACGGGCAAAGCCGTACGCGCCGAGCAGCGCGGCGACCCCACCTCGTTCAACGTCGATTCGTACAAGGTTACGCAGGACGCCACCACCGAAGACCTGCTCAAAAAGCTGCCCGGCGTAACCGTCGAGGACGGCACGGTGAAAACCCAGGGCGAAGACGTGAAGCGCGTGCTGGTGGACGGCAAGCCATTTTTTGGCGACGACCCCACCATCGCCATCCGCAACTTGCCCGCCGATGCGATTTCCAAAATCGAGGTCTACGACCGCATGAGCGACCAAGCTCAGCTCACCGGTTTCGACGACGGCAACTCCGAAAAAACGCTCAACATCATCACCAAAGAAGACCGCCGCTCGGGGCAGTTTGGCCGCGTTTATGCAGGCGGTGGGCAGGATATTTTGGCGGGCGAGGGCGCAGGCGATTTTCGCTACAGCGCAGGCGGCAACGTGAGCTTGTTCAACAACCAGCGCCGCATATCGCTGGTGGCCATGAGCAACAACGTCAACCAGCAGCAGTTTGCCCAGGAAGACCTCGTGAGCTCGAGCGGCGGCGGACGGCGCGGCGGGCGTGGCTTTGGCGGCGGAAGCGCGGCAGGCATTGCCACCACGCACGCGCTCGGCCTCAACTACTCCGACATGTGGGGCAAAAAAATAGAGGTTACCGGCAGCTACTTTGTGAACGCCATGGAGAGCACGTCGGAGCGCGAAAGCCACCGCCAGTACTTGCGCGGGCAAGACTCGATACAGCTCTACGACTCGCGCTCCAACAGCACCATTACCAACCTCAACCACCGCTTCAACCTGCGCATGGAGTACAAAATTGACGACAAAAAATCGCTGCTCTACACGCCCAACCTCAGCTTCCAAACGCGCGAATCGGAAAGCGCCAGCAACTCGCAAATGGTTGGCCTGAGCGGCGCCAACGCCAGCAACTCGGCGCAGAGCCACGCCCTCAACTTCCGCAACGAGCTGCTCTGGAGGCAAAGCTTCGACAAAAAAGGACGCTCGTTTTCGGTCTCGATGCGCTTCAACATTGGCGACGGCGAAGCCAACAGCTCCGTGCTCAACAACACCTGGAGCCTTGGCGACACCATCCGCCGCGACCAAAAATCGGAGAACCCCAGCAACGACTACTCCCTAAGCGGAGGCCTCAACTACACCGAGCCGCTGGGCACGCACGGCATCGCCATGCTGAGCTACGACCTGAGCTACGCGCCCGGCAAAAGCAACAAGCACACCTACAACCTCGACTCGCTCACCCGCACCTACTCCAACATCGACTCGCTCTACTCCAACATCTACAGCAACGACTACATCACGCACCGCGCAGGCCTCAGCTACCGCTACCGCACCGAAGCGCTCAACGCCTCGGTGGGCGTGGATGCCGAGTACGCCATGCTCGACGG